>JAAURB010000050.1 GCA_012033335.1 Oscillatoriales cyanobacterium RM2_1_1 | reverse complement strand
GAGGAAACGATTGAAGAATTGAGAAGACGATATTGCGTCCACAACAGCCTTATCAGCCGTAAGCCAAGAAATAAACCAGTTCAGAAACCAGTTCGTAAACCAAAACCAGTTGCTGTTCCAGATATTGTAGAGCCACCTCCGAACCACGCACCAAATGATTGTGCTCCAACTCCAGAACCGACTCCAACCCCGACTCCAGAACCTACACCTACTCCGACTCCAGAACCTACCCCTACTCCAGGGCCAGCTCCAACCCCCACCCCGGATCCAACTCCTCCTCCAACCCCAGGCATTACCCCAACCCCAACTCCGGGTGGTTCAGAGCCTCAGCTTGGCAATGATTCCCTGATCGGCGCGCAAAATCGTCCTTTAACCATTACCGACTCTCAACTGCTAGCCAATGACCAGGCATCAGACCCGGTGGATATTTTGATAATTCAAAGTTTCAGCCCGTTCACGGCTGAGGCGGGAACAGTGGTTCGAGATCCCCAAGATAGCCAGACCCTGATCTACACTCCAGCCATCGGCTTTAATGGGATTGATAGCTTTGCTTATACTGCAGTTGATAGTAACGGTCAAACCGGCACGGCAACCGTCTTTATTGATGTTCAAATCGGGAATGCTACCCCAGTTGTTGACCTGGATGGCCTCAATCCTGGAATTGACTTCAGTGCTGACTTCACCGAAGGAGAAGCTCCTGCAGTCATCGGAGAGCAGGTCACTATTACCGACGCAGACAACACCCGAATGCAGTCTGCTCGGATTGTCTTAACTAATGTTTTAAATACTGGAGATGAAAGCCTGTTTGTCCTGAGTGGGGTGACCTTACCCGATGGCATTTCAGTGGGGACATTCAATCCAGGAACTGGAGAGGTGCTGCTTTCAGGGGATGCTCCTGTAGCAGCCTATGAAACCGCAATTGAATCCATTGTCTATGAAAACATTTCTCGGAATCCAGCCATTACAGCTCGACAGATTCAGGTAACAGTCAACGATGGCCAGGATAGTAGTGATCCGGCCACTGCCACCATCAACATTACAGCAGTCAATGATCCGCCAGTAAATACGGTTCCTGGAAATCAGGATATCGCCGTTGTTGATCTGGATAATCCGCTAATTTTTGGGGTTGTGGAAGGAAACGAAATTTCTGTTAGCGATCCAGATTCAGGGACAAACCCAATTCTTGTTAATCTGACTACCAACAATGGCAGTACCTTGACCGTGGGCACTACGACGACCGGAATCACCATCACGGGAAACAACACCAATGATATCGCCCTAGAAGGGCCAATTGATGCTGTCAACATTATCTTAGATGGCTTGCAGTTCAACTCGGGTACAGGGTTTCTTGAGTTTAATGATGTCTTGACCATTGCCACCAACGATCAGGGCAATATGGGTATTGGCGGCCCGGGTACAGCAACGGACATTATTGCTATAAATGCCCCCAATCTGCCGCCGGTTGCGGTTGATGACAATATCCTGATTCGTCAAGATGCCCCACGAACTATTCCGGCTGCGGAACTGCTAGCCAATGATAAGGATCCCAACAACGATCCGTTGGACATTGTTAGTATTGGGACTGCGACAGAGGGAACAGCCGTGCTTAATGCCAATGGCGATGTCGAGTTCACTCCAGCTACGGGTTCAACCGGAGCCAGCTTCATCTATTCAATTGATGACGGCCGGGGTGGCACTGATACTGCAACGGTTTTCATCGGCGTGAATGTCCCTCCTGTAGTTGATCTGGATAGCACCAAAGCAGGCAATGACTTTACGACGAGTTTCACTGAAGGCAATACATCACCCAGCCCAATTGGGAATCAGGTTGTGGTCACTGATCCAAATGCAGATGTTCAGCAAGCCATTATTACCTTAGCCAATCCGCTCAATGGCATTGATGAGTTTTTGTTAATCGGAACTTTACCAACTGGAATCACAACGACTGGTTATAACACCACAACGGGAGCCCTAACTTTCTCCGGTTTGGCCTCAAATGAGGATTATGAGACTGCTCTTGAACAGGTTTTTTATGAAAATACATCTCAAGATCCTGACCCCGAGAACCGAACCATTACTGTAGTCCTCAGCGATACTTTTGAAACCAGTAATACTGCAACTACTACAATCCAGGTGATTCCGGTTAATGATCCCCCCGTCGTTGATCTGGATGCAACGGCAACAGGGGTGGATTATGCCGCTACATTCACAGAAAATGATGGCCCAATTCCTGTGGGCAATTCTGGCAATATTGCGATTACGGATCCGGACAGTCCCAACATGGCAGCTGTGTCCATTCGGTTGCTAAACTCTCAAGATCCGACAGAAAGCTTGATTATCAGTGGGACATTGCCGGGGGGCATCATCTTTAGTTCAACTTCGGATTTAATCAGTCTCTCAGGAATATCTTCTCAAGACGATTATGAAGCTGCACTTGATCTAATTAGCTACAGTAACCCAGGTGATAATCCCACTGGAGGAGCTCGACAGATTCAAGTTACTGTCAACGATGGTATTGCCCCTAGCCCTATTGCAACCAGCATCATTACTGTTGTTCCGGTCAATGATTTGCAAATAGTCACCAATGATGGCCCATTTTTTACCAACAATACAAACATTCTTGTGCTCAACCCATTAGCTAATGATTCTGACCCTGAGGCAGAGAGTCTGACCTTAATTTCTGTATCTCCTGCTGCTTTGGGAAATATTACTCAAGTTGAAAATCTGATCCAGTATCAGGTAACTGGCATTAGCACAGGAACAGATATCTTGAACTATGTAATTCAGGATCAAAGTGGCGGAAAAGCAACTGCCGTGATTACCGTTACAGTACTTGACCCGGCAACTGATAGTACCGATACTCTGACTGGAGGAAGCTTTGCAGATAATTTCCTGGGTTTAGGAGGAAATGACAGCTTGGTCGGTAATGCAGGTAATGATTTCCTCGATGGGGGAATTGGTGCTGATACCTTGATTGGAGGTTTAGGAATTGATTCTTTGATCAGTAGTAAGGGAGATATTGACCAGTTCGAGTATTTGACCAAAGACGACGGTGGAGGCCCAGGATTTAATTCTGATCAAGCAGCTAATATCGATAGTCAAATTGTTCTGGGTCAGTATGACATGATTTCAGGATTTGAAGGATTAGGTCAGGTCGGTGGCGATCAAATTGTCCTGAGTAAGAGCTTAGTGGGTTCCTTCGCCAACATTGTTCCAACGATACAACTGAATACAGCACCCCCTAGTCCCCTTCCTATTCCAATCCCTGGACTATTTGCCTACGATAATGGCACCAATATATACCTGATCTATGAGCCAGGGATTCCTGCGGTGGGTGAAGATAGCAAAATCTTGGTTGAATTAGAGAGTATTACAGGAGAATCAACCCTTAATACTGATGATTTTGTCTTTATCTAAGTGTTTGTCTTGGGTTTAATGGGAGCTTCACTTCAAAGTCAGGGTACCGTTTTAACTCAACTGCAAGGCTCGCTTAACCTCTAACAACATCTTGCCATCCCGCACCAATCGATATTCCCCCCGCCACTGTCCTAAAACCAGAGGGCGTTGGGGATTATTTTTTTTGCCCACATAGCCCAGCCAGGTGCGACTGGGAGACTTTAGTACTTCCTGATTGTCCACAGCAATGGCACCAGAGGGATCAAACAGTTTGTATTCCACGCGATCGCCCTGAAGCACCCCATAAGCCTGTACCCAAAACAATAAATTGGGAATAGTTTGAGCTAGAGCCGTCTCCTTGAATTCCCCGTCCCAAAGTTGCTCCATGGTGGGTGGAACCGGAGAAAATCCAGCTCGAATTAGCCCGGTAGGGGTATAGGGTAAAGATTGATCCCACACAGCCATGGGATCGACCTGGCAACCCGCAGCGGCCTCTGGCCCAACAAAGGGATCCACGACCTGGCCCTGATAGCGCAAGCTCAAATGCACATGGGGAAAAGATGCAGCCCCAGAAGCCCCCACCATGCCCAATACGGTGCCGCGTTCGACAACCTCTCCGGGTTTAACTACCACAGTGCCGTTGCGCAGATGGCAGTATTGGGTTTCCCAGCCAGCCCCATCTGGCATTGAACTGTGGTCAATCACAATACCATTGCCACATTCTACCCCTTCAACATTGACTTTTTCTGCAACGTTTTCCAGCCGTCGATCTTGCACGCCATCCCTGACCCGTAATACCTTGCCGGGGGCAGAAGCCAAGACTGGGACTCCCTGGGCCATCACTTGTTCATCGGCAATGGCAAAGTCGGTTCCCTTATGACCGTCGTAGGTTTGTCGGCCACAGCCAAAATCTATTGCCTTGGGGCTGGGATCCCGGTCAGGATATAACAAAATAAAGCAATCTTTCCCGAGAGAACACTGAATTGGAATGGAGAATTGAGGAGCTTTGGGAATCTGAGCAATCAGAGTTTCGGCCAGCCGTTGAGCCAGTACCTTGGGCTGTTCTAGAGAAAACTCCGTCTTGGAACTGGCTTCTGATTCCCAGAGGCTGACAGTAATGACTAACCCAAATGTTAGCAATAATGCCGTCCAGAACCGTTGAAATCGGGAATACATAATAGTTTAAGAGAATAAGTTTAAGATTAATAGTTCAGGAGCAATTGAGGATTGACAGGTTGCTCATCTTTTAAGATGGATGCAGTTAAATTACTGTTTAAATTACTGTCAGTGGCTTGCCGCAATTAATTAGAAGATTGATCTGGGGGCGAAGGGGGCAGGATCCCCTTCCTGGGGCAAAGCCCCCAAACCCCCTTCATTTAACAATTATTACAACCACCTCCTTAAATGAATAATTCTGGTGGAAGGAGCCGGATTATTTGCTCCTTCGTGACGAGGGAACTCTATGGAATTAACGGAACACAATATCTGATTCCAATCTCAAATCCAGATCTTCAGGACGAATCACCAGAACTTCCACTTTGTCGCGACCCAGGAAAACTCCGGCGATCGCCCCCAAACCGACTCCCCCTAGAACCTCTTCAGTGGCAATGGCTTTATCCCCCGTTAATACGGAAACAGCCGTGGCCGCCGCCGCCCCAACCGCAGCTCCCTTGAGAATATCCCCCGCAGAGGCTCCTTTCTTGATGGTTTCCGTGCGGCTGACGACATCGGAATTGGCATTCAGGCGGAAGCTTCTGCCATTGCTAAAAATGACTTCCCGGGCAATGAATTGAGACCCACTTCCCACAGGGCGGATTTCACCTCTGATCTGGGATCCAGCGGGTAGCCAGACGCGACCGGTGCTGGTTCTGAGGCTTTGGGCAGAGAGCACGGTCACCTCTACGGTTTCATCAGGAGTGACAACAATTTTTTCGGCATCTTCATATTCCACTGGGATTAAGGTTCCGGCTGTGACGCGATCGCGCTGTAGGGAGCCAGGGAATTGTTGTGCTGTTGCCCGGGTTGCCAGTAAGGTTGTTAGCAAAACTGGAGTACTCCCCGCTACCATTAAACCCAGGGCTAAAAACCAAGCGGTGCTGGAGCGAGACAATCTAGAACTAACCATACTCAGATGTCCTTTCAAATAATTTACGTGAGTTGACTCTAAAGACGCATATCATCTGAGATTGGTTCACGATTTTGGCGATGACCTGAAATTCTTGACTCATTCCTATTTCTTGTTGCTTTTCCCTGGTCAATAGCTTGAGGCAATTAATGACAAGATTGATCTGGGGGGCCACTGCCCCTTTCCTAGAGCGAAGCTCCAGACCCCTTCCACTCAACAATTAATTACATGACAACCATCGACTGACTTGCCTTTCATAGCTTGAGCCGTTACATTAGGGCATTTTTCAGGAGACGTGTCCCACTCCCTCAAAAATGTTTCTGGGTCTACCGTACCCTTCCGTTAACCCATACTCCGTTCAAATCCGCCTAACTACTTAAGAACAATGAATAACGTTGTGATTAAATCCATTCTTTACTCAGACGCTTCAGAGGCTATCCACAAAATCCGAGATCAGGTTTTTGTGGCTGAACAAGGGATTGATCCCCGGCTTGAATTTGATGGGATGGATGATCGGGCCAAGCACTTTCTCGCTTATTCACAAGCACAACCAATAGGTACGGTGAGGGTGCGTAATTGGTCAGAAAACACGGCCAAAATTGAGCGCTTAGCAGTGCTTCCGGCCTTTAGAGGTCAGGGAATTGGCACTCAAATAATGGAAGCTGCCCTGTCAGATTTGAGCAATGCTGGAGTCGAACAGGTGATTGTCTATGCTCAAATTCATGCCAGACCGTTCTACCGCAAGCTCAATTTTGTCGCCCAGGGAGAACCTTTTTCTGAAGCTGGAATCCTCCACTACAAAATGGCCAAATGCCTGACTCTTCGAGACCCCAATATATAACCGTTCAGCCGTTCAATATCCTCGAGTTACTTCTCTTCCAGATCCCGGTCTCAACTGTGGGAAGTTCTGGCTCCGTTGCTATAATCTTAAAAGATTCTCTCGGGACAGACGTTGAAAACTGAAAAAGATTCAAGTCAATAGTCTGCTTAAGAGTAAGCTTAAGTCTGTAAGATTTAATTTGGAGAAAAGGGTTCCATGGAGAATAGTTTATGGATTCCAGCAGCCGTTCTAGCTGTTGGGTTTATCGCAGCGGTCAGTATCGGTTCAATTGCCTGGTACAACTCAAAACGTCCCCCCGGTTGGGAAGGCCAGGATCGGCCTAATTTTGTCCCAAAAGTTACTGAGGAAGAAGAGAACTAGTTGGGAGTGGGTTAAGGGTGGGTTGAAGGTTAGTTGAAGGTTCATAGACAATGAACTAGATATCCACCGAAAATTATCAGCAACTAGTTACGGCATTTCACTCGGCATGGAACCTCTAAAACACTCAAATCCCCCCTGAGAGGGGGACAAAGAGGAATGCCAGGATTGCAAACGCTACTGAGAACCTCACTTCGAGCGCTTTTTTCCACTGGGAAACTGGTTAATCTGGGCAGAGCCATAGAAAATCAAAGACTCGTTTTGAATTCGTAGCCGATCAACCCGGAGTTGAGTGCCTTCGAGGGCAAACTGATCCAGGTCTAGTAAGTTATTGACATGGTTAACCAGAGCTTTACTGAGTTCAATCGCTTCCTCCTCGCCCCGATGAACGACATTGACGAACTGAATTCGTCGCCGATCCTCTACCGCAACCTCTGCCATAAAATCTACCGGGATCAGGGAACCAGACTCTTTGAGCTGAATTAGGGACTGGATTCGTAACTGTTTCTCAGGTGTGATGGTCATTTCTGTGTTGTTGAAGTCCAGAGATTGGCCCTGATACTGAAGTTTGCGAAGTTTGTCCTTGACAAAAACAGTATTGAATGAGGTGGTCAAATCCTCCTCAGAGAGAACCACCCGAAGATTGGCTTGAGTTGGCTGTCGCAATTTCACCTGACCGATGAAAATTGCGCCAAAGTCAATGGCAACAGCTTGCAGGTAAAGCTCCATCACTGCAATTCGCAAACCGTTGTACATCAACATTCCATTGCCGATGAAATCAAACCCGTCAACACTGCCTTGGAGCAGCTTAGTCACAGGCTCAGCCCGCACAGTTGCTTCGACCTTTTCAGATCGTTTAAATAAAGCCGCAATGGCTGCGCCTACAACTTTACTAACAAGGCGATCGCCGCCTTGAGCCTGAAAAGGAGTGCTTCCTAGCAAAGCGTTTACCATCCTTTACTCACTCAAATCACTGGACTCATTATAACTCTTCATAAAGATTTGTTAAGGGTTTTTGCCGGAGGTTTACATTTAAGCCAGATTTTAAGGCAATTTTTCTAGATTTGTCCCCAAGATTTCCTTATTTCATCAGGGTTTCCCCTTTAAGTTTAGTTTTCTTTTAGTTTTCTTACACAACCCATAGGTTATATTAATCTCTGGCTTGAAGACTCCCCCCTTAACTCTACTTCGTTGGGAGTTTAGTTGCCTGCGCCGCCTGGTATCTTCTTTTAAACACTTTTTTCAACACTTTTCAAATACTATCCTAAAGATATACAAACCAGATGAAAGTCCCGGAGTTATAGGTATTCTGCTGGCTAGGAAGCAACCAGGACAGCTATTTCACTTGATTTACTCTATAAGCCCAAGAGATATGAGCCCAAGAGGCTTCCCTGGGTTAAAACAGGAGCAAACTCTACCTGGACTAATCCACTCAGCAATTTGAGGAATGACAATGACAACAATCCTATCCCCCCTGGAAATAGTTCAAAATGGGCTACCCAATTTCTGCGGGTTTGAATCTAATATTCGTTCAGTCACAAACCATGCCGAGCCAGTTTTTTTGCCCCTCACCAACCTGAAGCTAGACCAGGTTTCTGCTGGATTTGCCTGCGCCCTCCACATGCACCAGCCGACTATTCCAGGGGGTAGCCAGGGAGAACTGATCTGCAATTTGCAATACATGTTTGAGCATCCCGGTGAAGGCGACAATCACAATGCTGCCGCCTTTGCCGGGTGCTATGGTCGCATGGGAGATTTCATTCCCCAACTGGTGGCTGCAGGGAGCAATCCCCGGATAATGCTGGATTACTCTGGAAATTTGCTCTGGGGATTGCAGCAGATGGGGCGGGAGGATGTGTTGAATTCTCTTGAGAAAATTACCTGTGATCCCCAATATTTTCTCCATGTGGAATGGCTGGGGACAATGTGGAGCCATGCTGTGATTCCTTCTACTCCGATTCCTGACCTGAAGTTGCAGATTCAAGCCTGGCAACAATACTTTGCAGCCCTGTTTGGGTATGAAGCCCTCCGTCGGGTTAAAGGGTTTTCGCCGCCAGAAATGCACCTGCCGAATCACCCAGATACTTTATTTGAATACATCAAAGCTCTGAAGGAATGTGGTTATCGCTGGCTATTGGTTCAGGAACACTCGGTAGAACAGCTAGACGGGGCTCCATTAAACCAGGAGAGCAAGTATATACCGAACCGATTGATAGCACGCAATTCCTTGGGCGCATCAACCACCATTACAGTTCTGGTCAAAACCCAGGGTTCTGACACAAAATTGGTGGCTCAAATGCAACCCTATCATGAGGCCCGGAGCAAATCCCGAATCCAGCTTGGAAATATTGAAGTTCCCCCCTGTGTCACCCAGATTGCGGATGGGGAAAATGGGGGAGTGATGATGAATGAATTTCCCCGGGATTTTTCGCCCCTGTGGCCTCAGATCAAGCAGAACGGCCTGACTCAATTGGGAGTTGTTGGATTCAATGGCACAGAGTATATCGAGTTGCTGGAGGCATCTGGAGTTTCCTCTGAAGATTATCCCCCCTGTCAAGCCGTAGGACAACATAAAATCTGGCAACGCCTCGATCCGGCGCAAGTCACCCCAGAGCGCCTGGCCCAAACCCTGAAAGCCCTCCAGACCGAAGATGCTCAATTCCATACCGAAGGGGCATCCTGGACAAATGATATTAGTTGGGTCGCGGGGTACGAAAATGTGCTCGATCCGATGAACCAGTTGAGCGCTTTATTTCATCGAACCTTTGATCCACTAGTTGAGCAAGATCCCTCAACAACTCGCCGTTCGGACTATCAAACGGCTCTGCTGTATGTTTTATTACTGGAAACGAGCTGCTTTCGGTATTGGGGCCAGGGAACCTGGACAGACTATGCCCGGGAGCTCTATCAACGAGGGAAAGCGGTTTTGGATCAATGCCGTTAAGGCAAGTTTGTCAAATTAAATGGAGATCTTAGAGAAAATCTGGTGATCCAGGTAAGATGCCTGCTGGGAAACAGCCGTCTCGGCTGTTCCACAAGATTTACTCTATGGTTTAAATTTGAAGCGGGCAGTTTGAAGCAGGTGGTTTGGAATCAATGCCATTAAAATTGCTCGACTTGATGTTTTAAAGGCTCTACCTGGGAAGTTTCTGGATTGGCACTGTGAGAAAAATCAGGTAGCTGAATTGCCGCTCGAGAAGACAATTTAGTTTGATGTTGGGGATTGATCAATAGAACTCGCCAGGAACCCTGGTCAAATTGATTGGTAGGAGATTCGGATTCCCCATTTCCCTGACTTTCAGACTGCAATTCCGGTAAATCTAAATTGGGTGGTGCAATGGCCGCATTTTTCACCGGAAGTGTTGAGGAGATTTGATTGAGTTCAGCCTCCGAAGGTTGTAACTCAGGATCGTCAGCCCTATCTTTGGCTCGGAGCTCAACATCAGTTTTTTCATGGGCTGTAGCCCCTTGAAAAACCGGGCTCCCCTGCTCGACATGCCAGTAAGAATCAAAAGTGACCAAATCCTCAGGGGAGATCTTCTGAATTGCGAGGGGAGCAGATTCAGGATCGACCCAAGTTTGAATCGGTTGCTCTGGATTGAAGGATGGATCAACGGAGTCAAGCACAAAGGAAGCATCATCAGCCATATCCACCCGAGCAAGTTCATCTAATCGACCTAATTCAACGGTATTTGTAGATTCCGATGACCAAGGCTGAACGGGCTGGGCTTTGGTTAGGGGGGCGGGAGAAATTACCCTAGGGGATGGGGATTGGTGCAGATCGGCAGCAGTAATTACTTCTGTTTTCACCCAATCTCCTGACCCTGAAATAGATTGGGGGGAGTGAGAACTCGTGAGAGCGGCAGGCTGCTGCAAGCCCGAAGTCGGAGCAGCGTGAGGATGCTGCATTTCCAGACAGCGCTCTAATGCCGCTTTAAACTGAAGGGTATGGCGCTGCTGACGATGGAGCCGCGATCGCAGTTCTTCAGATGTATTTTGAGTTTGGGCCAGCTCATTGAGCTTTTCATTGTAGGATTGCTGGGCTGCGGCACATTCCCGTTCCATTTGAGCCATCCGCGCTTGACTGGTTTCCCATTGTTCCGTCAGGGTTTCGACAAGTACCTGCTGACGGCGAATCACCTGGTTGGAGAGTTCGAGCTTACTGAATAATCGGGTTACCTGTTGCTGAGCCAGGTCAAATTCCTGGCTCTGTTGGCTCAGAAGCACTTCTTTCTCCTGCATGGTGTTCCTACAGTTTTCTAGTTCCGCTTCTAATTCAGTGACCCGACTGATCAGGTCTCGATTACAGTCATGGAGGGCCTGAACCAATTGAGTTGAACTTTCACTCACTGGATTGGATTCTGGGGTCTGAAAATACTCAGTCATGGTTCTCTCCTGAAAGATAGTCCCATCCTCAGATGGATCAACAGCAGTAGGTAAGGAATCAACATCAATCGCGTGGGGAAAAGTGACCGTTTCCCAATCAGAGTTCTGGCTTGGTTCTAGAGAGGGGGGAACAGACTTTCGGGGGTGCAATTCATAGCTTAGAGCCCGGGCAACTCAGGGACAGCGGACTGGCTAAAAGATTTCCCTGGATTAGGTGGCTGATAGAATTGGCGATCAGCTTTAGACATAAACCTGAACTGGAGCGTTGCAAAATACCAGATCTAGTTTACCTCGACAGCCCGGAACTGCAATAACGAGTTTATCGAAGGCTGGGGTCGATGTCAGCTTTTTCCCCAGGGAGTGCAAGTTCAAGAAAAGATTGGCCGGAGTTTGAAGAGAAAATCAAAATAAACTCAATGGAAACCTAGAAATGAAGAGAAAATCAATGTAAACTCAGATTAACCCCTGGCTCAATCTGAGATTTCTGGCCCAATTCCTGGCTCAAGACTTCTGGCCCGAGACTTTGATGATCCAACAAAAATCATCCCATCATTTCCTTAGAACCTGATATATTGAAGAATAAGTCAACTCTCTCTAGGACAGTTACAGGATCTGGGCTATGGTACAGGAGTTTAGACACCATCATTCTCGGGAGCGCGGTAGCCATCAATCTCTGGGATGGCTGAATTTAGCCGCTGGAGGCTTGGTGGGGGGCAGTTTTTTATTATGGACAGTGCCCCCCTTCTTTCTCGCTAAAAATCAGATTTCCCAGCTCTGGATCCAGGGCCTTAGTCTGGTTGGGGCGATCGCCGGGAGTTCCATCGGGTTAGTCGTTGGCTATAGGCTCAAGCGGATTGAGCCGATATTACAGGCGCAAGAACAACAGCAGGACGAGGACTTTGTTCATTGGTTAGCGGCCAATCGCTATTACCTGGAGTCCCTGCGAGAAAATGCGGTAGAGTCAGCTTTAGCAGAGCAGATGGCCCCAGGGGGTGAGGCTCCGCCCATGGATCCGCGACTTCATTATCAGTCCCCATCGTCTCCTGAAGGCCCACATCCTCAAGCTGCCATGGCAATGATGGTTCCCTATCAGTCCCCTGTCCCCCTGAATTTTAGCGACCTGACCCAGGTTGGGCCCCGTCCTCAAGCTGAGCCGGTTCCTGCCATGCCGTTATATTCTCCTCTTGCTCCCCAATCTGCTCCTGAAACCGAGCGACCTGATCAGCTCACGGATGAACTGAGTGCATGGCGGCATCACCATTCTCAGTCAGATGAGGTGATGCCATCTGACAAGGTTACTCCGCTTTTTGGCAAAGGAATGGGTAAGGGGAGTCCCTCAAAGACCAATCCTAAACCTCTTGCCAAACCCCCTCTAGCTCCTGTGCCCGCCCCCACCCTTGAACTCAAACTCAATCCTGATATTCACACGGAAATCCATCAGCCTGCCCCCAAACCGATTGAAATCCCCCTGGGTTTGCGACTCTCTGGCCCTCCTGACCCGCAGCCCTTCCTGACTCCAGACGAAAATGACTCGCGGGTACGCCGACTGTGGGATCAACTCAATGCTCCTGGTTGTGAGTGGCTGTTGCAATTATTGCTGACCAAACCCTTGTTGATCTGGGGAGAGCAATGTAGCGGTAAAACTTCCTTTGCTGGCTTTCTTGCCCTGTTGCGGATCATTTTCTTTGGTCATCGGGTGAGCGTATCCGATCCCCATAGCCATCAAAATACCTGGCCTGGGCCTTTTGAGGTTTACGGCGGAGAATATAACTACAATCAGATCAATTCTCGATTGGTGGCTTATTATCAACGGCTAAAAACTGGGTCTGTCCCCCACACCAGCATTTGGGATGAAGTCACCCAGTATCACGAAAACTGCGATCCCCAACTGGCGGGACGATTTTTGAAATCGATTCTATCCGACGTACGCAAGCCCCCTGAATTCCCAATTCTACTGTCCCATGGCAATACTCTGTCGGCCCTCGGAGGAGGTCGGGGAGGAATTAAAGCGATGCAAGCTCGAGGTTTGGTCGAAGTCAATTTGCGGGCAACCCGAGATCATTTAGGGAATTTGCGGCCTGCTCTGAGGGGTCATGTGACAGGATTGGATATAGATGAACAAGGAAAACCTTCAACTCAGCCTTTGGCTTTAGAATCCTGGATGCAGCCCAACTATCTGCTAGAACTCTTTCCAGAACTGATTTTTGGGGGGTTTACGACTGAGGGATTAGGACATTGTGAGGAGACCCTGATAGGGCAAACCCGCGATCGCCCCTCTGCAACGTTCTGAAGTTTAGATTCTGAAGTTTAATTTGAAACTGTTTTAAAACGTTAAGCTTTTTAATGAAAAGATTTCGAATGATTAAAAATTGATTAAAAATATCGTGACTTGCGTTATGTTCAAATATTGATATTCCTTCACTTTATCATAGAAATTCAGGCAAATAGGGTTTTGAGTTATCTTTAATAAAATATCAATGATTTTTGTCAAAAATTTAAGCAGATCTCAAATTTTAAAACGTTATAACTTTAAATATTTTTTAGAAAAATTTTAGAAAAATCTTAGAAAAATTCAACATTCAGTTTTCCAATTCCTCTGTAAAATAAAGAAGCAAGGAGTTGAATTAACCCACAATCAATTGAAGTCTGCATTGTCCTAGTATCAAAAGATTTAAACATTACAGTCGGGAGCGGCTAGTGTTCTCAGCAGCCAATCTGGAGTATCGATCTCAAATAATCAATCTTGAAAAGCTGGTACTCGCTGAGAATCTCTATTTAAACTCCAACTCGAATTTGAAGTCAAATGCTAATAGCGGATTAGGAAGGCACAATTAAACATAAAACTTCATGTTAGCTGGGTTTGGGCACATGACCTAATGCCATCACGGGTTACCTTGTCACTCAATCATCCTGCACTTGCATCAGCTCAGCTACATATTGCTGACCTGATAACTTCCATTTAATGTTGATTCTCTTCTCCCCAGTTGCAATTGTTCAAAGTTTGTCAGGCAATTTTTATGCAAGCTACAACACCGCCAAAATCCCCATCTAATCAGTCTGTCGCAGGTCATCCCAAAGGTGACAAGCGGTTCAAAGTTCTCGATATCACCCTGAAGCGGAGCCAATACCGTCAGGATGCCTTGATTGAGGTACTTCATAAAGCCCAGGAATCCTTTGGCTATCTGGAGGATGATGTCCTGATCTATGTGGCTCGCCAGCTCAAACTGCCCCTAAGTCGAGTTTATGGGGTGGCTACGTTTTATCATCTGTTTTCCCTGAAACCCAGTGGCGTTCACAATTGCATTGTCTGTATGGGAACGGCTTGTTATGTCAAGGGAGGCGACAAGGTAATGGCAGCCCTGGAAACCTCGACGGGCATTAAAGCTGGGGAGACCACTCCTGATAATTTAGTGTCCCTGGTAACGGCTCGCTGTGTAGGAGCTTGTGGGATCGCCCCCGTTGTGATTTTTGATGGCAAGGTGGGCGCTCAACAAACCCCTGAATCAGTGACGACCCAAATTCAGCAATGGAAAATGGGAAGTCGGGGTTTGAGTTGAGGGTTTGAGTTGGGAGTTTGAGTTGGAAACTTGAATGAATACTTGAATTGAACAGGGGGAGTGACGGACGATCAAGCCCCAATCACAAAATCTTTTGAGGAGGTCAGAACGATGGAACTGAGCGAACTCCAGGAATTAGCAGAACAGGCACGGCAGAATCAAAAAAGTATTCGAGTTCACTGCTGTACCTCGACCGGATGCCAGGCGGCGGAGTCTCTAGAGGTCAAGAAAGAGATGGAGAAGGCTGTCAAAGCGCTCGGTCTGCAGGACGAGGTTCAAGTGGTTGGGGTGGGCTGCATGGGGTTCTGTGGCAAAGGCCCATTGGTAGAAATTGAACCCCAGGGCTGGCAATATGAAACCGTCAAACCTGAAGTGGCCGGGTCAATTATTGAAAGTCTCAAAGGCGGCGAAGTTCGAGCTATTCCCGGCGATCGCCATCATCCCTTTTTTGCCCGTCAACTGTTGGTCGTGCGGGAACACAGCGGCAAAATTGACCCAGAGCAAATTAGCGAATACTTGGCGGTGGGCGGCTATCGAGCCCTATACCACGCGATTTATGAGATGACCCCGCCGGAAGTGGTGGCGGAAATCACTCAGGCCGGTCTGCGGGGACGAGGCGGCGCGGGCTATCCTACTGGATTAAAATGGGCCACCGTGGCAAAATGCCCCCCGGTCAGAAGTACATGATCTGCAATGCGGATGAAGGAGATCCGGGGGCATTCATGGATCGCAGTATCCTCGAAAGTGATCCCCATCGGGTGCTGGAAGGCATGGCGATCGCCGGATATGCCGTGGGCGCAAACCAGGGCTACATCTACGTGCGAGCCGAATATCCCCTAGCCATTACCCGTTTGCAAAAGGCGATTCAACAGGCCAAACGGCAAGGCATTCTGGGCAGTCAAATTTTTGGTTCGCCGATTGACTTTAACATTGACATTCGGGTGGGGGCGGGAGCCTTTGTCTGCGGCGAGGAAACCGCATTAATTACCTCTGTAGAAGGGGGTCGAGGGGTTCCCCGTCCCCGTCCGCCCTATCCCGCCGTTTCGGGCCTGTGGGACAAACCCACCCTGATCAACAACGTGGAAACCCTGGCCACCATTGCTGTGATCATCAACAAAGGGGCGGAGTGGTTCGCCAGTATTGGCACCGAAAAAAGCAAGGGCACGAAAATTTTCTCCCTCACCGGCAAAATTCAAAACAACGGCTTGATCGAAGTGCCCATGGGAATCACCCTGCGGGAAATCGTCGAGGACATGGGCGGCGGCGTTCCTGATGGCGGCAAAGTCAAGGCAGTACAAACCGGCGGGCCTTCCGGGGGCTGTATTCCCGCCCACCTGTTGGATACGCCCGTGGACTACGAATCCCTCACTCAACTGGGTTCGATGATGGGTTCCGGCGGTATGGTGGTAGTAGACGACAGCAGCAACATGGTGCAGTTTGCCCACTTTTACATGGACTTTTGCCGCGAAGAATCCTGTGGCAAGTGCATTCCCTGTCGCGCCGGAACCTTGCAACTGTACAACCTACTCAGTAAATTCCTGGCACGGCAAGCCACCCCGGCTGACCTAGAAAAAATGGAACACCTGTGTCAGATGGTGCGTTCGACCAGCCTCTGTGGACTGGGGATCAGCGCTCCCAATCCGGTGTTGAGTACCCTGCAATATTTCCGCTCGGAATACGAGGAACTGCTCACCGCCGACCGTGCCAACGGCAAAGTTCCGGCTGCCTAAATCAACTGCTCCCTTTTTGGCTGGATTCCTGCCAGCGCGGAATGACGATCAAGAGTTCAAAGGGGGGTTGGGTGGGGGGGACAGGGCATAACATCGGGGATTGACTAAACAATAAAAACCCAACGTTAGTCAGGTTTTCACCCGGTTATACGGATTCCAACAGATCAACAGAAAATCATCCTTAAGGAGAACACAAATGTTTTGCGAACAATGTGAACAAACGGCCAGTGGTAACGGTTGTCATCAGTGGGGTGCTTGCGGTAAAAGCCCTGAGGTCAATGCCGTGCAGGATTTACTCGTCCATTGCCTGCGGGGCATTGCTCCTGTGGTGTTGAAGGCGCGAGAGTTAAATATTCCAACTCATGAAGTGGATGTTTTCACCTGCGAATCCCTGTTTGCCACCATGACCAACGTGAACTTCGACAGCAAACGGTTCCGCACCTACGTGGAGCGAGCGCTACAACTGCGGGATGGTTTAAAGGCTGAAGTTCAGAAGCTAGAACCCACAGTTCAGTGGTCTGAAATCACCAATTACCAGCCTGATTTGCAGGGAGATTTGGTAGCTCAAGGTGTTAAAACCTCCTTAGAAGTCATTGAAAAATCAGGCGGGAATATTGATATTTTCTCTCTCAAACTCACAGTTTTATATGGGGTAAAAGGATTAGCTTCTTACGCTTTTCATGCCTATGAATTAGAGCAAGAAGATGACAAGATTTATCAATTTTTAGCTGAAGCAATGGCCGCTTTAGATCGCGACGATTTAACCTTGGAAGATTGGGTCAATCTAGCGTTAAAAGTCGGGGAATTGAACCTGCGGGCAATGGAATTATTGGATGCCGGACACACCTTGACCTATGGCCATCCCACCCCAACTTCTGTACCTTTAAATCCTCGGTTGGGCAAGGCAATTCTAGTGTCTGGTCACGATATCAAGCAGTTAGAAGCCATTCTCAGACAAACCGTTGGAACTGAAATTACGGTCTACACCCACGGTGAATTATTGCCCGCCCACGGCTATCCCAAGCTCAAGCAAAATTATCCCCATTTGTACGGTCATTTTGGCACAGCTTGGCAGAATCAAACCAAGGATTTTGCAAAATTTCCAGGAGCGATTGTGATCACGACCAACTGTTTGATGCCTCCCCATGAAAACTATGACACGAAAGTTTTTACTGTCGGGCCTGTTGGCTATTCTGGATTGACCTTTTTGCCTCATCGAATAGATGGCACACCGGACTATCAACCCGTGATTCAAAAAGCGTTAGAACTGCCGGGATTTACCACCGAGGAATCAGCCCGTCAGGTTACCGTTGGCTTCGGGCGAAATGCAGTTTTGAGTGTAGCGGATCAGGTGATTGATGCTGTAAAGCAAGGTAAAATTCGTCATTTCTTTCTGGTCGGAGGCTGTGACGGAGCCAAACCTGATCGGAATTACTACACCGAATTTGTTGAAAAAGTGCCATCAGATTGTGTGATTTTAACCCTAGCTTGTGGCAAGTTCCGCTTCTTTGATCAACAGTTGGGTGACATTAATGGTTTGCCTCGGTTAATGGATGTGGGTCAGTGTAATGATGCTTATTCTGCAATTCAAATTGCTTTGGGTTTAGCCAATGCTTTCAACGTGGGAGTAAATGAATTGCCGTTATCAATGATTCTGTCTTGGTACGAACAAAAGGCGGTGGCGGTGTTGCTGACATTGCTCTGTTTGGGGATCAAAGATATTCGTTTAGGGCCAACTTTGCCTGCATTTATTACTCCAAATGTCTTTCAATTCCTGTCAGAAAATTACAACTTACAAGCCATCAAAACCCCTGAAGAAGATCTAGCAGCGTGCTTGGCTTGATTGGGTTTAAAGCTCCCCTGACCTCCTTAAAAAGGGAAGATTGGGTTCAAGATTTGAGAGGTGAACACTTATTATCCGGGCTAAAGCTTATGTCAGTTAAAACGTTAACGATTGATGGTGTGGACGTGGCCATTGAGGAAGGCTCAACCGTTCTCGCTGCGGCCAAAGCCGCTGGGGTGCGAATTCCGGTGCTCTGTCATCTGGACGGCATTTCCGATGTGGGAGCCTGCCGCCTGTGCCTGGTCGAAATCAGGGGCATTCGCAAACTGTTACCCGCCTGCGTAACGGAAGTGGCCGAAGGCATGGAGATTCATACCCACACCCCCGAAATTGATGAATACCGCAAAATGATAGTGGAATTGCTCTTTTCCGAGGGCAATCACGTCTGCGCGGTCTGCGTTTCTAATGGCAACTGCGAACTGCAAGATATGGCGATTGAGGTTGGCATGGATCACACTCGCTTTTCCTACAACTTTCCCCAACGGGAAGTGGACATCTCCCATCCCCAATTTGGAATTGACCATAACCGCTGCATCCTTTGTACCCGATGTGTTCGGGTCTGTGATGAAATCGAAGGGGCCCATGTCTGGGATGTGGCAGGACGGGGGGCTGATGCTCGAGTTATTACTGGGCTGAATCAAGTCTGGGGGGAGGTAACAGCCTGTACCGCCTGCGGCAAATGTGTGGATGCCTGTCCCACGGGATCAATTTTCCGTAAAGGATCCACAGTGGAAGAAATGGTTCACGACCACAGCAAACTGGAATTTTTAGTTACGGCAAGGGAGAAACGACAATGGCTAAGGTAAAATTTGCAACAATTTGGTTGGCGGGGTGTTCAGGATGTCATATGTCATTTCTTGACCTGGATGAGTGGCTGATTGACCTAGCTGAAAAAGTCGATGTGGTTTATAGTCCAGTGGGTTGTGATCTCAAGCAATATCCTGACGATGTGGATATTTGCCTGGTGGAAGGGGCTGTTGCCAACGAAGAGAATTTAGAGTTGTTATTGAAAGTTCGTCACCAAACTAAAACTCTGATTTCCTTTGGAGATTGTGCAGTTACCGCCAATGTGCCTGCGATGCGGAATATGCTCGGGAGTTCAGAACCGGTTTTAAAACGTTGTTATTTGGAGTTAGGAGATGTCACGCCGCAAGTTCCGAAAGATCCCGGTATTGTCCCAGAATTATTGGATCGTGTCTGCCCCGTCCATGAAATCGTGGATGTCGATATCTTTTTGCCGGGATGCCCACCCTCCGCTGATCGGATTAAAGCCGCGATCGCACCCTTACTAGAGGGCAAAATGCCCGAATGGTAGGCCGAGAAATGATTAAGTTTGGCTGATGATTTGGCTAATGATTCAGCTAGATTCTGACTGCTAATTGCTGACTGCTAGTTGCTCAACAAGGGAGATCACTATGTCTAAAACCATTGTCATTGATCCTGTTACCCGGATTGAAGGTCACGCTAAAATCTCAGTTTACCTGGATGATGCTGGAGAGGTCTCCGATGCCCGGTTTCATGTCGTTGAATTTCGGGGCTTTGAGAAATTCTGTGAAGGTCGCCCCATGTTTGAAATGGCCGGAATTACGGCCCGCATCTGTGGGATCTGTCCCGTCAGTCATCTGCTGGCTTCCGCTAAAACGGGGGATAAAATCCTGGCGGTACAGGTTCCGATTGCTGGAGAAAAACTTCGCCGAATGATGAACCTGGCCCAATTAACTCAATCCCATGCCTTGAGCTTCTTCCATCTCAGTAGCCCAGATTTTCTCCTGGGGTGGGATAGCGACCCGGCGACCCGGAATGTCTTTGGGCTGATTGCCAATGATCCTGAGCTGGCTCGGGGAGGAATTCGCCTGCGTCAGTTTGGCCAAACCGTAATTGAGCGATTGGGAGCGCGAAAAATTCACGCCGCCTGGGCTGTTCCCGGCGGGGTGAGATCGCCCCTAACGGCAGAAAGTGTGGCCTGGATCAACGATCGCTTGCCTGAATCCAAAGCAACCACTCAGAATGCCATTCGGCTGTTTAAGCAACTTCTCGATCATCACTTTACCGATGAAGTCGCCGCCTTTGGTCTATTTCCGTCGTTGTTTATGAGTTTGGTAGCCGCTGATGGAACCTGGGAACATTATGATGGTCATCTACGATTTATTGACAGCAATGGCACAATTGTGGCCGATGGCTTGAGGGAGGACGATTATCAAGATTTCATCGGGGAAGCAGTTGAAAATTGGTCATATCTGAAGTTTCCTTACTACAAACCCCTGGGTTATCCCGATGGTATTTATCGGGTGGGGCCATTGGCGCGATTGAATACCTGCGATCGCATGGGAACCCCCGCTGCTGATCAGGAGTTAATTGAGTTTCGCCACCGGGCAGGGGGACGGATTGCCAACTCTTCCTTCTTCTACCACTACGCTCGATTGATTGAAATTCTGGCCTGTCTAGAACGGATTGAGCGGTTGGCTAATGATCCCGATGTGCTATCTCCGAGGGTTCGGGCTGATGCCGGAATTAACAATCTCGAAGGTATTGGAGTCAGCGAAGCCCCCCGGGGAACCCTGTTTCACCATTACCAGGTGAATGAAAATGGATTAATTCAGACGGTGAACCTGATCATTGCCACGGGCCAGAATAACCTGGCGATGAACAAAACCGTTACCCAGATTGCTCAACACTATATTCACGGCGAGGAGATTCCTGAGGGCTGGCTGAACCGGGTGGAAGCGGGAATTCGGGCCTACGATCCCTGTCTGAGTTGTTCTACCCATGCCCTAGGCCAAATGCCCTTGCACGTTCAGTTGATTCGGAGGGATGGTTCCGTGGCGAAGGACGTTTATCGAAATTAATCGGGAATGAAGTTTCAGGAATTAAGTTTCAGGAATTAAGTAATACCAATTCTTTTAAGATTGCTACAGATAGGAACCTAGAAGGCAATGCGCTGTGCTGCGGATTTTATGTCATGGGGATTTGAGAGTTGGTAAAAGTTTCAGGGGTAGTACTGAATAGTAATGGTCAAGAACGAAGAAAGGCATTGTAATGATGCACAAAATACCAAATTGCCCCAATGAAGATTGAAATGAGGGTGAAGGGGACAGTGCCCCTTTCCATTTAATAATTAATTGTTAATAGTTAATTGCAACCACTTACTTATTGCAAATAGTTGTAACTATAGCGATTCCTCATCACGTGAGGTACAGATTTGAGAGGTGGCGGCACACCGCGCCGCCACCTCTCGTACTCCAGCGGCGTTGGAGACGCTGTAATTGCAGTTGCTCCGCCATTAGAAAAGCTTTATGTTGGTTGTTGAGAAGCCAGGGTCAGGATTAAGTCAAGGCCGATTCAGGACAGAAGTCTAATGACTCAGGATCAAACTCTACCCATACTGAATTCCTATGTCTGAGCTCACCTTAACCCATGAAAGTCTCTGTTTTGGCGGAAAAGTTCAGTTTTACCGCCACTTTTCTCAATGCTGTCATACGGAAATGGGATTTTCGGTTTATTTGCCACCCCAGACCCAATCAGGCTCCAAACCCGTTCTGTACTTTCTCTCAGGTCTGACCTGTACTGAGGAAAATTTTATGGTGAAGTCGGGGGCCCAACAATTTGCCGCCCGGCATGGTTTGATCCTGGTGGTTCCAGATACCAGCCCCCGGAACACAGGAACTCCCGGGGAAGATGAAACCTGGGATCTGGGTACAGGGGCAGGATTCTATCTCAACGCCACGGAACAGCCCTGGAAGTCCCACTACCAGATGTATAGCTATGTGGTCGAAGAATTGCCGGAGTTAATCGCGGCCCATTTTCCCGTGATCCCTGACAAAACAAGTATCTTTGGTCATTCTATGGGAGGCCATGGGGCATTGGTTTGTGCCTTGAGAAATCCCCGGATGTATCAATCAGTTTCTGCTTTTGCCCCGGTTGCAGCTCCCATGCGATCGCCTTGGGGCCAAAAAGTGTTCAACGCTTATCTGGGATCTGATCCTGGAACCTGGGGTAATTATGATGCTACGGAGTTGGTACTCAAGGGCAACCTTCATTATCCGATTCTGATTGATGTGGGGACTGCTGACCCTTATCTAGCTCAGGGACAGTTACTCCCGGAAGTCTTCGAGCAAGCCTGTGGGGAAGTGGGCCAGGTATTGACTTTGCGAATGCAGCAGGGTTATGACCATGGTTACTATTTTGTGGCAACATTCATCGAAGATCACATTCGTCATCATGCCTTTACTTTGAATGACTCGGTAGCTTAACGCAATTAATTAGAAGATCGATGGGGGGTTAGGGGAGCAAAGCCCCAGACCCCCTGCCATTTGACAATGATTATAACCATCTACAGCATTTTCAACGCTGCTGGAGTACAGAAGTTAGGGTATACTCTGCCACCAACTCCCAAATCCGTACCTCACAGAATTGAAAATCGCCGTAGGTGACGGCTGTAAACGGGGATTAATGCCCTGTTTCTCTCTCCATCAGGTAGGCTAGAGGTATGATTGGTTTGCGAGCTGGGAGAAGCTATGACTGGTTTTGTAGAGGATGAAGCCCGCGAACAGCGGATTGACTCAGAGGTTATTGTGGATGCCTATACCGAGGAAGAACAGGTTTTAGGGTGGTACTACTACCTGGACAACAAACTCAGCTTTCCCTTCCAGGCTAAATGGTCAGGTGACTCCGCAACAGATAAAAAAGCAGTTAAAACGGTTCAAGTGGTCGGGATGCCGCCAGAGGAGGAGTGCATGAATGAAATGCAGGTAGAAGTGCAATTCCTGGATACTAGAGGTAAGGATACATTCTCAGTTCCCCTAGCCAATATTCAACCGGTAAAAGTGGATGCGAATACGGCAGAAGCGATCGCGGATTGGCATTACTGGGTTGAGATGGACTACGCTTTTGGATAGGAGCTTGGCTAAGAACGTCTGGCTCAAAACATCTGGCTCAAAACATCTGGCTTAAGATGAGGGTTGGTGAGTGTGATCCATACTTGGCCCTGCAAATTCCGTTCCGATGATCTCACCCTTGGGAAGGTTGACTATGTTAGTTTGTCCTCAGTGTCAGTTTGATAACCCTGATGAAAATAAGTTTTGTCAGCGGTGTGGAGAATCCCTCATCCATAAACTCTGCCCCAAGTGTCAGGTATCGGTGCCGTGGTGGAGCTTGACCTGCCCTGAATGTGGGACGCAGACGGGCCAGACCTGGTTGGCATTGATTTTTACTTCTACTCCAGACTCTTCGTTTGGCCAGCCAGCCACCTTGAGTAACCCGGATGACCTGGAGGTGGCTCAGGCGATAGCTACAAGCCCATCAGCGACCATTTCCCTGGATGGGGATTCCCTGGATGTCAATCATCTGGCTGGGGCCATCTCAAACTCCCCCGGCATCGAAGATAGCACCCTTGATCGGTTGGATGCCCCGGCATCAGACTCAGATTCAGTAGACTCGGAAGTTCCAACTCCGGTGAAGATTAGCCAATTGATGGATTCTGCTGCATCTTCGACAATGGTCGAACCGACTGAACCAACTGAACCGCCAGTTTGGCTAAACCAGACCTTTGATGTCAGCCAGATCCCCACCGATGATGCCCTGAATCAAGCCGAAGCCCTGACTCCAGAACGCTTTATCACGACTGAGTCTGCTACAGAATTTCTCGATCCCCAACATCGCTATCAACTCCTGAACTCCGTTTCCCCGTTGGCTAAAGGGGAAGCCCTAGCCATTACGGTGCTTGATTGTCAGCCCTTACAGCTTTCTCCTCTACAGATCTGGCAACAGCAATTGGAGGCCAACCAACTGAGTGACCCTGATTTAGAGGCAATCCCTGGCATGGAAAACTTGATCATTCCCCTGGCTCAGGCTTATTTGGCCCTTGAGATCAACTACGGCCAGTTCTTGCCTCCCCTCCACGATGCCTGGAATACCGCTGACCATGAGATCATTTTGCTGGCAGACTATTCCCGATTGCCATTGCTACAGGATCACATTGCCCAGCAGAACGTCCCGTCCAAACAAATCATCCAATGGCTGCAGCAGATGACAGCGCTGTGGGTGGCCCTGGAACCCCTACACTGCTGCCAAAGTCTCTTGGAACTGAATAACCTGCGGGTTTCATCAGAAGATCCCCCAAGCCCTGAAACAAATCCTGAAGTAAACCCTGAAAAAAACTAGAACAACTCTGCCTGGGTCGGTTGTATTTTGATTTTCCCGGGACTAGCCCGACCCTGACTGACCTGGGTCAAGCCTGGAAAACTCTCCTACAAAACTCCCAAAGCACCTTGTTTGGTAAGCTGACTGAAGTGCTAACAACCCTCAGTGAAGGTGAGATTCAGACCGTTGACCAACTACACCAAGAACTCGCGATCGCTCTGGAACAGGTCAGCCCCACCCTGGACTCTAACCCCTCACTCGAAACCGATTCACTCGAGCCCAGGGCATCTCAAAACCTAGCAGATCAGGTTGCAGATTTAAGGGCGGCAGAGACTCAGATTTCTTCCCTGGTCAATCTGGAGTCCGCCGGTCGAACGGATGTGGGTCAAAAGCGCAACCAGAATGAAGACTTTTTTAGTGTCCAGACGTTCCTCAACTATCAACAAACTCCCCGGGGTCAAGTGCTGGAGGCCACCGGAATTTATATTCTCTGTGATGGCATGGGGGGACATGCCGGGGGAGAAGTAGCCAGCCAACTGGCGGTGGATACTCTGCGGCAATATTTTCAGAGTCAATGGGTAGGGGAGTTACCCACGGAAGCCACGTTGCAAGATGCCATTCTTCAGGCCAATGGGGTTATCTATGAGTTTAACCAGCGGGATGTCCGGGCTGGATCGGGCCGCATGGGTACGACCCTGGCGTTGCTGATCGTGGCCAATAATCGGGTGCGATCGCCCATGTTGGAGATAGTCGAGTCTATCGGGTTACGGCCCAGGCTGGGCTTGAGCAAGTGACCATCGACCATGAGGTGGGGCAGCGAGAAATTCAGCAGGGAATCTCTCCAGAACTCGCCTACATGCGCCCCGATGCTTACCAATTGACCCAGGCCCTAGGCCCCGGGATGAGAAGTTCCTCAGGCCAGATGTGCAGTTCTTGGACATTACGGAAGACACCTTGTTCGTTCTGGCTTCCGATGGTCTGACGGATAATGACTTATTAGAAAAATCCATCGAAACCCATCTGTTACCGTTGCTGAATCAGGAGGCCAATTTACAAGCCGGGGCAGCCGCTTTAGTGGATCTGGCGAATCAATTCAATGGCCATGATAATATCACCGTAATTCTGGTGCGGGCCTTGCATCACCGTCCATGATGGCAGATGCAACTGTTATTGCCCAAGCGGTGCGGGCGGGGGAAGTCAGCGCTAGGGCCGTCTGTGAACAGACCCTGACCCGGATTGCCCAGTCCCATGGCCACCTGAACTGCTTTACGACGGTTTTCACGGATCAGGCCCTCAGGGCGGCGGTGGCGATTGATCGGGCGATCGCCCAGGGCGACGATCCGGGGGTTTTAGCGGGGGTTCCCTTCGCGGTCAAAAACCTGTTTGATATCGCTGGGGTTGTTACCCTGGCGGGCTCTAAAATCAATCAAACCAATCCCTCCGCGATTCAGGATGCCACCGCTGTCCACCGTCTTCGCCAAGCTGGTGCCATTCTGGTCGGAACCCTGAATATGGATGAATATGCCTATGGATTTGTCACAGAAAATGCCCACTACGGTGTCACCCCCAATCCCCATGATCTGACGCGAATCTCAGGGGGCTCATCGGGGGGATCGGCCGCTGCGGTGGCTGCTGGATTAGTGCCGATTACCCTAGGGACAGATACGAATGGTTCCGTTCGGGTGCCGGCAGGATTGTGTGGGGTGTTTGGGCTAAAACCTACCTATGGTCGGCTGTCCCGGGCTGGAGTGGCTCTATTTTCCACCAGCCTGGATCATGTCGGGGTATTTGCCCGCTCGGTTCAGGATCTGGCATTGGTTTACGATCTACTCCAGGGTCAGGATGTCCGCGATCCAGTTTGTTGTCAACGTCCCCCTCAACCCTGTTCGCCGGAGTTAGATTGGGGGAGAGCTGGATTGCGGATAGCGATCGCAGATGATTATTTTGCAACGGGGGGAGAGCCGGAGGTGTTTGCTGCCGTTCAACAGATAGCCGAAGTACTCCAGGTGACTCAACGGGTGATCCTGCCAGAATCTCATCGGGCCCGAGCTGCGGCTTATTTGATTACAGCCTGTGAAGGGAGTAATTTGCATTTAGAGAATCTGAGATCGCGCCCAGGGGCATTTGATCCGGCGACTCGGGATCGGTTTTTAGCTGGGGCTTTGATTCCGGGGAGTTGGTATGTGCAAGGGCAACGCTTTCGGCGTTGGTATCGAGATCAAATTCAGCAGGTTTTTCAAACTGTAGATGTGATCTTAGCCCCTACAACTCCCTGCGTGGCTCCAAAAATTGGTCAGGAAACAATCACAATTGCGGGGGAAACATTACAGGTGCGTCCCAATTTGGGCCGCTATACTCAACCCCTTTCCTATATTGGTCTACCGGTTTTATCTGTTCCGGTTGAACGGGTAGGGCAGCTTCCTCTAGGGGTTCAGCTCATTGCATCCCCCTTTCATGAAAGTCTCTTGATTCGGGTTGCCCAAGGGATTAGAGGGAATCTATCCAATCAATCTTAAGATCGCTCCAGCCCTGATTTATCGAAGCTTTTGGGTTTTGACGGTTTGTTCAGATTGGTTTTTCAGACGCTTGACCCCAGGAGGATTTCAGGGAGCTTGGACACAACTTTTTAAGGGCTTTGATAATTTGATAACAAGCGTTATCGGGGTAAAGTTAGTGTATTATGGATTGAAATCATAGTCATAACGTCGGATCGGGTAGCTTCCTATTCAAGCCTTTTTGCCCAAATTCTGTTCTAAACTTCTAAAGTCGTTTGACTAAAAGGCTCAAACACTTAGTACAGATGGTTCTGATGTTTTGTTTTTGGTTATATTTGATACAAGTCATATTTGATACGATTTGTCAATGCTGACTATTGAAAGTGCATAGAGATCCAGTCGCAAGCTGGCGGTGAATAGAGTAAGCCTAGTTGTGATCAATGCTTCATCATTCAGTTGTGTGAGAGTAGTTCGGTGCATTTACTTCCTCTTTCTCAATAGTCCAATGGATTTAGCTCCGGTGATTTGAGTCTGATTTGTTGTAATTTTTGTTCAGCATCTCAGAATTTTCAAAGTTTCAGATTAATATCTCAAGTTCATATCTCAGGAGGATTGCTTTTCCATCTGAGATCGGTAAACCTTTTAATTCAGTTTGTTACTCAGATTTTTTGGATATGCTTCGACATAGCTTTACGACTCAACGCAATTCAATTTCTCCCACGGGTGCTCAGAAGCTATCAACCGGGGCTTCTGCCCATGCTCCCGGACACGAATCACAGATTGTGGAAAATCTGCCAATCCAAAAAGGTTTTGGGACAAAGCTATATTGGAGACTCAATCGCTCAATCTCCTGGATTGTTGGGTATATTGCCTCTTTCTTTCTCCCTGAAAATCACGGTTGATCCAGCGCTTAACCGGATTAAGTCTCAGAATCAAGCCTCAGAATCAATCCCAAACCATTTTTTCCAGCCCGTTCTCTCATGGGGTTTGAGCAGGGGAGAGAAACATCGAGCTTCCAGAGAATATGTCCAGGCGATCGCCTCGGGATCTTTCAAGGCACTCCACTGGGGAAATTGAGGTCGAGTTTTCCAGCGACTTAGGGTATTGGGATGTACCTGCAATCGTTTTGCCAGATCGGATTGATTTAAACGAAGGGGAACCTGTGCCGCTGGCAGACTGGTGCTGAGGGACAGGGGGAATAGGGCGATTTCCTTGAAAGAGGGTTCAGGGACGTACTGTTCTGAGGTGGCACTGCTAAAGTTAGGGATTTTGATTTTGGGGGGAGTTGGCTTCAGGGGTTGAACGGTTTGGAAACAATAGATCACATTTCCCTGCTCTGTTACCTCAAACTGCGCTGAAAACTCCACGGCTTTTTGATCGAGATATTGTTGCACATCAGTCCCCGATAGCCGAGTTCTGAGAGCCAGATCCAGCGGCGTAACTCGCCCCTGATGCTCCTGCAACAATTGATAAAACATCTGATCAAGATCGGCCAGTTTATCCTGATGTTGTTGCTGTTGTTTGTTCCAGAACCGCCATGCCCCCACACTTCCCAACAGAGTTAGCAATAAGGGCAAGGGAGTTTTACAGAGAAGCAGAAAGGCAGTAGCTGGCACGAGTACCAGTAAATATCCATTAATTTGGAGACTGGTTGGGTTAGACTTAGGCATAATTTCCAATCTTCAACAAATGGACGACTTGCCGAGGAAGCAATTCTTTGACATACTCTGATTTCACAGCCTGAGCAATCCTGGTCAGTAGATTAAATGGGAGCCTGAATGAATTCTCAACTCAAACAACCTGTCCTTATCCTAACGTTAGTGATGCTCACTATTACAGGGTGTAGTAGTCGAAAAGCCCAATGTCTGAAACTGCTACAATCGGTGAATCAAGGAAACACTTTGATCAGTATAAAAGGGAAAACCTATAATGCTGCTACCACAAAACAATTGGCGACTGAACTTAACACAATCGCGGATAATATTGACAGTTTGCGCCTATCAAGTGGGCGGCTGAAGCAAGCTCAAGCCGGATTTGCCCAGGTCTTCCATGACCTCTCCAAAGTACTAGCTGAAATGGGGCAAGCCTTCGAGGCCGGAGAAAAAACTCAAATTACTCCGGAAGGACGGACTGAACTACTCAAAGCGATTGATCAGGCCAATCAATCGGGACAATCGGTAACAGAATTGACCCAAAGAGCGAACCAACTCGTGGATGAAATGGCAAAAGCCTGCCCCTCGAAATTAACCCAGGATTAGTTTTAGCAGAGTCGGCGTGAGTCCTCAGTGTCATACCATCCATGACAGAGATGTGAATACCGCTAGAAACATTTTTTAATTGCTGATTTTAATGATGCACTTCTAAACTCAGGACATAGCGCCCCAATTGCACCGTTTGGCACCAGAGTTCGTATTCGAGTCGCAGATCTGTTGGAAAAGGATGCCCGGTCATTTGCAGATCCCGGGTGAAGTTTCTCAGGCGAAATTGTTGGGGAATGCCCACAGAATTATGTTGTAGATAATAGCGACTCAAACCATACATGCCTTTTTGCCAGAGATGACGGTAACTATACTGACCATTTCCCTGCATGGTCATGACCGCCCGATAGGGAGAGATTTCAAGCCATAGTAATCGGGGCTTGGAATCCCGCTGTCCTGACGGATTTGGGCTGAGAATATCCAGATCCTGGTCAAGCACCCCGGGTTCATGGAGCAGTAAATGAAACTGTTCTTTGTCCTTCTGATAGACTGTGGCGGCTGTCTCAACCAGCGATCGCACCGGTAAATCAATGGAGACCAGGGATAAACTGACGGGCTTGCGAAAGTGAGTGAGCATAGTTAGGAGCCGGTTGGCGAAGACGCTGATGTCAGGTTTATTTCAGATGGAGAAAACAGTAGGATAGCTGATACGATAATTCGGGCAATCCTTCCTCCACCATCCTATGCTACCCATAATCCTATCGACAACTCAGGATGACCATCAGACCT
This sequence comes from Oscillatoriales cyanobacterium RM2_1_1, assembly GCA_012033335.1. Lineage (GTDB taxonomy): Bacteria > Cyanobacteriota > Cyanobacteriia > Cyanobacteriales > Microcoleaceae > JBHJGO01. Next base: position 7,107 of record JAAURB010000050.1, on the reverse strand, counting down.
TAACGATCACCTCAGATCCCAGTGAAGTCTCCCTTCAGGGTCGGATTCGAGTCCCGGGGGACAAATCCATTTCCCATCGGGCCTTGATGTTGGGGGCAATTGCCCAGGGCACAACGGTAATTGAAGGATTACTTCTAGGGGCCGATCCCCGCAGTACGGCCCGTTGTTTTACCCAGATGGGGGCCCAGATCTCAACCCTGAATGCAGAGCGGGTTGAAATTCAAGGGATTGGTCTAGGGCAACTCCAGGAACCCGTTGATCTGTTGGATGTGGGGAACTCGGGCACAACCCTGCGATTGATGCTAGGACTTTTAGCTGCCCATTCGGAACGGTTTTTTGCGATTACAGGGGATGATTCAATTCGGCGGCGACCCATGGGACGGGTCGTCCAACCCTTACAACAGATGGGGGCTCAAATCTGGGGACGACAGGCTGGAACCCTGGCTCCCTTAGCAGTTCAGGGACAGCCATTGCAGCCGATCCACTATCACTCACCTATAGCCTCAGCCCAGGTAAAATCCTGCATTCTGCTGGCGGGGCTGAATATAGCCGGGCCCACTACGGTAACAGAGCCCGCTCTATCCCGGGATCACAGTGAGCGAATGCTTCAGGCTTTTGGGGCGAAGTTGACCTGTAATCCAGAAACCCACAGTGTAACGGTGACAGGGCCGACTCAACTGCGAGGACAAACAGTGATTGTCCCTGGAGATATCAGTTCGGCGGCTTTCTGGTTGGTAGCGGGGGCAATTATTCCAGGTTCAGATCTGGTGATCGAAAATGTCGGGGTGAATCCTACCCGAATCGGGGTGCTAGAAGCCCTGGAAATGATGGGGGCTGATATTCAACGGCAACAGGAACGGGAAGTAGCTGGAGAACCGGTGGCGGATTTGCGGGTGCGTTATGGTGCGCTACAAGCTTGCACCATGGCGGGGGACTTGATTCCCCGATTGATTGATGAGATCCCGATTCTGGCGGTAGCAGCAGCCTTGGCCCAAGGAACGACGGTAATCCGAGATGCGGCAGAACTGCGGGTAAAAGAGAGCGATCGCATTCAGGTGATGGCAACGGAATTAACGAAACTGGGAGCCCGGATTACAGAACTGCCTGATGGCCTGGAAATTACCGGGGGCTCACCTTTGCACGGAACAGCAGTCGATAGCTACACTGACCATCGAATTGCCATGAGTCTGGCGATTGCGGCGATCGCTGCCCAGGGAACCACCACCATCCATCGAGCTGAAGCCGCTAGTGTTTCCTATCCAGAGTTTGTTGAAACTCTACAAACTTTGGGGGCCACTTCCCGTTAAATGGGAGTCAAGTTTCGAGCTGGATTCTTGACCTGGAGTGTGGGGAACTGATCGTTCCGCTTAGAAGACCTATTCCCCTCCTCCATTAGATTCGGATGCCGATCTTAATTCGCCCCCACTGCCTCCGCTTGAGGAGTGACACTATGGCCATTCTGCTCGACGGCAACCAGGGAACAACCATAGTAGGCATTTAGCAACAGTTGTTTTAGGTCGCTGATCAGGGGATAGCGGGGGTTGGCCCCAGTACACTGATCGTCGAAGGCTTGGTCAGATAAATCCTCAAGCTTGGCCAGGAACTCGGCTTCACTTTCCTTAATCACATCCTTAATCGCCAGGGGAATCCCAACCTTGAGCTTCAATTCATCAATTGCCAGAATCAGCCGATCAACCTTTTCATCTTCGGTTTCGCCCCCCAGGTTCAAGTAGTCGGCGATCCGGGAGTAGCGCCACTTGGCATTGGGATATTTGTACTGGGAAAAGGTTGCCTGCTTAAAGGGGGCATCGGTGGCATTGTACCGAATCACATGGGTAATCATCAAGGCATTGGCCAGACCATGGGGAACATGAAAGATTGCCCCCAACTGATGAGCCATAGAGTGACAAATTCCCAGGAAGCCATTGGCAAAAGCCATTCCGGCCATGGTTGCGGCATAGTGCATTTTTTCCCTGGCCTTCTGATCATGGGCTCCATTTTCATAGGAACTGGGTAAATATTTGAAGATCAGCCGAATGGCTTCGAGGGCCAGACCATTTGTATATTCTGAGGCCAGGACAGAGACATAGGCTTCGATGGCGTGGGTCAGGGCATCAATTCCCCCAAATGCCGTCAAACCTTTGGGCATGTTCAGCACCAATTCCGGGTCAATAATGGCCATGTTAGGAGTCAGGGCGTAGTCAGCCAGGGGATATTTGATGTTATTCACCCGATCAGTGACCACGGCAAAGGGGGTGACTTCCGATCCGGTACCGGAAGTCGTTGGGATCGCGACCATGATAGCTTTCTCTCCCAGGGGAGGTAGTTCATAAACCCGTTTGCGAATGTCCATAAACCGCATCGCCAATCCTTCAAACTCGATTTCTGGATGCTCGTACATCAGCCACATAATCTTGGCCGCATCCATGGGGGAACCTCCGCCAATTGCAATAATCACATCCGGTTCAAAGGTATTCATCAATACCAGACCCCGCTGCACCGTATCGAGGGACGGGTCAGGTTCCACATCATAAAAGAGGCTGTACTTCAAACCTATTTCTTCCAGGACTTCCTCTAGAACTCGGGTCATTCCCAGTTCATAGATGGGTTTATCCGTGACAATAAAGGCCCGTTTTTTACCGGCTAGTTCCCGGATCGCTGTTGTTAATGCCCCATACCTGAAATAAATTTTGGGCGGAACCCGAAACCACAGCATATTTTCCCGCCGTTCGGCGACGGTCTTGATATTCAGCAAATGATGGGGTTCAACGTTCTCGCTAATGGAGTTACCACCCCAGGTACCACAGCCCAGGGTTAGGGAAGGATCCAGTCGGAAGTTATAAATGTCACCGATCGCCCCCTGGGAGGACGGAGTATTAATCAACACCCGGGCTGTTTCGACCGTATCTTCAAATCGTTTGATGTGATCGATGTTGCCAGGATCGGTGTAAAGTGCTGCCGTATGTCCCCGTCCCCCGAACTCTACCAATTTCTCTGACTTGTCCACCGCCTCTTCAAAGGTTTTGGCATGGTACATGGCTAGGATTGGGGAGAGTTTTTCATAGGCAAAGGGTTCGGCGGTATTGATCTCTTCCACTTCGCCAATAATCACTCGGGTATTCTCTGGGATTTCAATGTCAGCCAGTTCTGCCAGCTTTTTCACCGGCTGACCTACAATTTCAGCATTAAGGCGGCCATTGACGATGATTTTCTCCGCTATTTTCTGGCGTTCCTCAGGAGTCAGGAAGTAAGCTCCCCGCATTTTGAACTCTGCTTTGACGGCATCGTAGACATCTTCGACTACCACTACAGACTGTTCGCTGGCGCAGATCATGCCATTGTCAAAGGTTTTACTGTGAATAATCGAGGAGACCGCCATTTTGATGTGGGCCGATGCATCAATCAAGGCGGGGGTATTCCCTGCTCCTACCCCCAGGGACGGATGGCCGGAAGAATAGGCTGCCTTCACCATACTAGGGCCGCCGGTAGCCAGAATCAGCTTAATGTCAGGATGCTGCATCAACGCTTGAGACAAGGGAACCGTCGGCTCATCAATCCAGCCAATAATGTCCGGTGGCGCTCCCGCCTTGACCGCTGCCTCTAAGACAATCCGGGCCGCTTCATTAGTACATTTCTTGGCCCGAGGATGGGGGGAAAAGATAATTGCATTGCGGGTTTTCAGGGCGATCAATGCTTTGAAAACTGCCGTTGAAGTTGGGTTTGTTGTAGGGACGATGCCGGCCAGAATCCCTACCGGTTCAGCAATTCGCTGGAATCCGAAGGATTTGTCCTGCTCAATTACTCCGCAGGTTTTCTCGTGCTTGTATTTGTTGTAAATAATCTCCGAAGCAAAGTGATTTTTGATGACCTTGTCTTCGACCACCCCCATTCCAGTTTCTTCCACTGCCATTTTTGCCAGGGGAATTCGAGCCGCATTGCTAGCTAGAGCGGCTTTTTTGAAAATATTGTCTACCTGTTCCTGGGTAAAAGACGAATACTGAATTTGTGCTGCTTTAACCCGTTTGATCAGGTTCTCTAATGCTTCAATATTCGTAACTGGATTAACCATAATTTAATCTTTCCCGGTTTAATCAGAAGTGCCTACGATCCTAGTTCAGATCGTCAGAATTTAGAAGTCTTCATTCTTAAAATTAAAGAGAGTCTTAATATTTCAGAAGGGTTTATAGGATGATCTCTAAAAGTTTTATTTGATCTGAAAAATACCTAACAAGCTGCTATAAAGTATCAAAATTAACTAAAACCAGAACACCAACCTGTTGTTGTGACTGTTGTTGTCAATTACTGATGTTTTTTGACAACGACAATCAGATATATGGCGATCGCAAATGATCGGTAAAATGGAGAAAGGGGTCTTGGCTCCTTCCTGGAGACGAATCTCCCAAACCCAGCTCTCGCTTTTTTTCTAATTGACTTAGATCTGCTACAGCTCAGATGTATCTAAAGTTACCCCAATTGAACTAGCATAATTATTGACCTGAATTCAAGTACAATAAGCGTCAACTTCAGGCATCGAAATCAGGCATTAAAGGTGCAAAATCTCCCAATCCAAGGTTAAAGTCATCCTATCTGACCCGGTTACTCAAAGCAACATAACAATCTGGTTTGAATCATGAGTTGGAGGAGGATCTTGCCCCTACAGGCTAAAAGTTTAAGCCACGGAAATCTCACAAATCATTTCTGATTATTGTGTATCTGGGTTTTCTTTAACCCTGGTAGCCTGAGTTACCATTAAACGCTTCTAGGTGGATTACGATAGGGCGTTTCTGAATATTATGATCTGTAGGTTGGATGACTGAATCAATCATTAAAAACGAATTACGGAAAATAAATGTCTGAAATATCTATGACAAAAACCTCTCCCCATGTTGTTATCATGCACGGTGATCAAACTGGGGAAGAGCTTTTACAGGAAGCTTTGAGGGTGCTGAATCCGGACGTGATTCGCCAACCCCTGATCTGGATGGACTTTGACCTCAGTCTGGAAAATCGTCAATTCACCCAGAATCGAGTCGTTCAAGATGCAGCTCAAGCTACTCTAACCACTGGCTTAGCCCTGAAAGCGGCTACTATCACTCCGGAGGCGGCGGGGGATGTGGGCAGTCCCAATGCCATTCTCCGATCTGCCTTGGATGCTAAGGTGATCTTGCGGATTGGGCGGCGAATTCCAGGTGTGCGTCCGATTGGCGGAGTGTATGCCCCGATCGCAATTGTCAGAATGGCGGTAGACGATGCCTACGGAGCCAAAGAATGGCGAGAATCGACGGCAGGAGATGAAATCGCCTATCGCACGTCTCAGATTTCTCGACTAACCTGTCGGGCTGTGGCAGAGTTTGCGTTTCAGTATGCCAAACGGGCCAATGCCCAGGTATTTGGTGGGCCAAAGTTCACCGTGAGTCCGACTTATGAGGGCATGTTCAAGGAGGAACTAGATAGGGCAGCCCAACGATATCCCCAGGTCAGCTACCGACCCCTCCTGATTGACGCTACCCTGGCCCTATTACTTCAAACCACGGGCGAACCCCTGGTTATTCCAGCCCTGAATCGAGACGGGGATCTGCTCTCAGATATGGTGTTGCAGATGTATGGCAGTATTGCGGGATCAGAGAGCTTGGTTTTGGGATTTAATTCGGAGGCCACTCAGGTTAAGACCGTAATGGCGGAAGCCCCCCATGGAACGGCCCCTGCCTTGTTGGGGAAAAATATTGCCAACCCGATGGCAATGATTTTGGCCGGGGCGGCACTCCTGGGTTATATCAACACGACGGCGGCTGAACAAGCCTCCCGCGCCATCTATGAAAGTGTATTTGAAACCATTCATCAGGGCCAGGCAACCTCAGATCTGGGGGGACAACTAACCACCCGCGAGTTTACCGATGAGATTATTCGACGAGTGACCACAAAGTTGGACGTGTGGTCATCGTTACGTTAGGACTTTATTGTAGTGACTTCTCTAGAATTGGTCATCAGTAGGGGGTTATCATCAATTGTTAAGTGGCAGGGGGCACTGCCCCCTTCACCCCCATCAATCTTCTAATCAGTTGTTGCGTCAAGCCACTGACAAAGTTTGGGGAGGCAACTCTAGTTAGTCGCAACAGATGAGGATTTATTCTGGGTGCTGATATTCATTAAGTGCCTGTTGCAATTGTAAATTGCGCTGAACCAGATCCATGATGCTTTCTGTAACCCGAGTTTCTAGCATTTGATAGTGATCCTGCAATTGCTGTTCTAATCGTCTTCGCAGGGTAATATCATTGAGCGACCACAGGAGCATCCCCCCATGCCGATGGGTGTCGTTGACCAAAGTGACGGCGATCGCCACTGCCATGGCTCCCCCGGATGGCGGAGTCAGCGTCACTTCCCAATTCTCCCCTGATCTGGGATAGGCCAGTCGAGCTTGAAACCGCTGCCGATCTGACTCATGAATAAACACCAGCAGGGGTTTGTTGATTAAATAGTCTTGAGAAGTGCAAAACAGACGATCGGCGGCATATTGATTGGCTTGGCAAATGTTGCCCTGCAGATCAGTCACCAGATAACGATTGGGGGCGAGCTCAAACAAGCTCTGGTAGCGCTGACGTTCTAGCTCGACTGATTCTCGAGTTGCCATCAGCTCTCGATTTTGCTGGTGCAGTTCTTCCTGGGAGGACTGGAGCTCTTCGAGAACAAAGTAAAGCTCCTGCAGGGCTTTCTCCAACAGGTTTTCCTGAGCTGGTGACTTGAGAGCGTACTGGCGCAGGAGTAAGGCTCGTCGATAGACTGCCTCTATTTGCTGAGAAATCCCCATGGTGTTGCTCACTCTTGCAATTAATCAATTGTCCTACGATTTAATATAAAGCTTCTATCCTGATGAACCCTGAAAGCAGTTATAAATTTGATCACTCAAGTTGATGAATCAACTCTAAAGACCCGATCTAAAAATCACGCCTAACGTCTGGAGCAGCAGGCTTTAGGGTAATATAGCAATCAAAAACGATTCGTGGGTTTTCTGAGGCCCATTTCAGAGATAAGTAGATGGTTGTAATTAATTATCAAATAGAAGGGGGTCTGGGGCTTTGCCCCAGGAAGGGGGCAGCGCCCCCTTCAACC
>JAAURB010000154.1 GCA_012033335.1 Oscillatoriales cyanobacterium RM2_1_1 | reverse complement strand
AGGGGTTCTGGGGCTTCGCAGGAAGGGGGCACTGCCCCTTCACCCCCCCATCAATCTTCTAATTAATTGCGTCAAGCTACTTATTCCCTGTTTGTTATCAGCTAGAGACAATCCAGCGACAGTTTTATGGGTTTGCCGCTTGGTCTTGTGCTCCGATAGCCGTAGTAAAGGTTTAGTCTGTCTCAGTCAGTCCAATCAGTCAATCCGACAAAAGCATCGAAGTTCATCTCGAGGGTATTGACCTAGATCGCAGGAGTCTTGCTGAGAATCTAGCCAACATCCCTTTCTACAGCGTTCAGCTCCTCAATTCAGGATGAATGAAGCGGACTTTACAGAGTCTTCATAGAATTTCTAGCCTTTAGTATGGATCGATTAACCCTACACTTCGTTGAATCTAATTCGTTTAATCTAATTTAATTTGAATTTAACCCTGAATCTAGAATTGGGCTTTGGTTTGAAAGTTTTGAAAGTATTGAATATCGAAGCCTTCAGGCACCTATGCAAATTTTGTACCCAATTCAACGGCTTTAGGGACTAAAATAAAGGTTTAGGCTTTGCCGTATTAGAACTCACTAGAAATTCACCCTATGTTTGATGCTCTCTCCGAACGCTTAGAGTCGGCCTGGAAGAAACTTCGAGGTCAGGACAAAATTTCGGAAGCCAATATCCAGGATGCTCTAAAGGAAGTTCGTCGCGCTCTATTGGAAGCCGATGTCAATCTCCAGGTCGTCAAAGAATTTATCGCCGAAGTCGGTGAGAAAGCTCAAGGGGAAGGGGTTCTATCCGGGGTCAAACCTGGCCAACAGTTCGTCAAAATTGTTCATGATGAGCTAGTGGAGGTGATGGGGGAGAGTCATGTTCCCTTGGCGGTAGCTGAAACGACCCCAACGATTATTCTGATGGCGGGATTGCAGGGAACTGGAAAAACCACCGCATCGGCGAAGCTAGCCCTGCATCTCAGGAAGGAAAATCGCGATGCCTTATTGGTGGCGACAGATATTTATCGACCTGCGGCGATAGATCAGCTCAAGACCCTGGGCAAACAGATTCAGGTTCCGGTCTTTGATCTGGGAACTGATGCCAATCCGGTCGAGATCGCCCGCCAGGGAATAGAACACGCCAGAGCCGCTGGCATCAATACAGTGATTATTGATACTGCCGGACGACTGCAAATTGACCAGGAAATGATGGCGGAACTGGCTCAGATCAAAAAGACAGTCAAGCCCCATGAAACCTTGCTGGTAGTTGATGCCATGACGGGCCAGGAAGCAGCCACCCTGACTCGAACTTTTAACGATGAAATTGGCATCACCGGAGCCATCCTCACCAAGATGGATGGGGATAGTCGGGGGGGAGCAGCCTTATCTATTCGGCGAATTTCAGGGGCACCCATTAAGTTTGTTGGGGTTGGGGAGAAAGTAGAAGCCCTGCAACCGTTCTATCCTGATCGGATGGCTTCACGAATTCTGGGGATGGGAGATGTCCTAACCTTGGTGGAGAAGGCCCAGGAAGAATTTGATCTGGCCGATGCTGAGCAAATGCAGCAGAAGATCATGGAGGCCAAGTTTGACTTTACAGACTTCCTGAAGCAGACCCGACTGATGAAAAACATGGGGTCTTTGGGGGGATTGATGAAGTTGATCCCAGGCATGGGTAAAATCTCCCAGGAACAAATCGAACAGGGGGAAACCCAGCTCAAACGCTGTGAAGCCATGATCAATTCCATGACCATGGAGGAACGCAAGAATCCCGACTTATTGGCCAGTTCCCGTTCAGCGCCCTCTCGCCGCAAGCGAATTGCTAAGGGTTCAGGCTTTGGGGACAAAGACGTGATGAAGCTGGTAAGTGACTTCCAGAAAATGCGAAAGATGATGCAACAAATGGGACAGGGGGGCTTTCCAGGAATGGGTGGAATGCCGGGCATGGGTGGAATGCCGGGCATGGAAGGTATGGGTAACCCCCCGGCTGGATGGCGCGGCTATCCGGGGGGAGCTCAGGGTAAGAAAAAGAAAAAGCCAGCCAAAAAAAAGAAAGGATTTGGTCAGCTCTAGATCATGGACTTGTTGAAATTGGTGTTATAGAGATCCGCTCCACTGAAGTTGCAGGAGGATAAATTCACATATTCCAGGTTTAGATCCTTCAAGTTGGCATTGGCGAGGTTGGGGGAGATATCAGGATATTCAACCCGCCAACGGTTCCAGGTAGAAACTCCCTGCTGCAATAGTTTTAGATTTTGTGTCTAGTCTGTGAACCTCAGTATGAACCTCAGAATGGATCTCTAGCTCAAGAATGTCTATCCAATCAGATGAAAATCTCGGGGTGCGAACACTGGCTTGCCAGGACGTTACCACAATGGTTGTGCCATCTTTTCGGGTCAACCATCAACCTCCAGCGTGCCTGTCGAAAAACAGCCAAGACGGGTTCCACCAATTGCTTGATCATTCTTAGTTATTCTTTCCTTTTGCAGCTAGGGCATTCAAGTCACTCAAGACCTCCGAAATTACTACCGGATCAACATGTTTCAACTTCAGTATATTTTGATCGCGATCATCCAACCAGTATCCATAGGGGGAACGCATTCCCCGTAAAAAATAACAGGACTCAAGGCTCTGATCATCCCAGCCCTCGATATAACCCACAGGAATCCCCTGGTCATAGCCAATGACCGCCGTAGTCTTAGCCTGCTCAAATTGCTTGTAGTGCAGATCGTAAACCCCCCCATCCTGAGGAACACCTCGTGTCCAGCCCAGCTTTTCCAGGGTTCCCACCAAGGCAGTGGTGGGAATTTTCAGGTGGGAGAACCGGGTTAAATCGGTTAGTTCTGCTTCCCCCGGTTCTAAGGTATAAATTGCCCGACCCAATTGGGGAAATGGCGGCACAATTTCATAGTCGCTGAGCACTTCTCCCCAGGTATTTTTCACATCAGGCTCTAGGTAAAGCGGATGGATAATGCCAACGGCAGAACTCGCCGTCAGTTCTAAGGTTTCATCGTCAGTGTCGGCATAGGTTTGATCTTCGGTAACCGAAACGTTTGGGTTAATCTTCCCGCTTCGTCATAACTGCCCCAGAGCAATAACCGCACCAGGTTGATCATCAGCGGATGATGCACAAATAACAATTCAAACTCCCCCAAAGGCCAGCGCCGTCCCTGAACCATTGCCTGTTCCAATCGCACCGCCTGAATTTTGACCAGATCACTAATTTGTTTTTTCATCAGTTTCCAGTCGGTAACCGCCTGGTTAGCCAGGTCAGCATCATCCCGAACCCCTGGTTTGGGCAGATCGGGTTTGAGGGTTCCGGCAGAATCGCGCACCATCGGTTTCATGTTTTCCCCCAGGACAAACTGGAACTGCCGGGGGCCAAAATCAAAGGTGCGAGTGCCCCGTTCATTCAGGTCACAGTCGGGGACAATCCGGTCTTCGAGCTGGGGACGGGTCAAGCCCCGATCTTGAGCAATTTGCTCCATACATTCCTGGGCTTTGGCCTTGAGTCCCTTGAACTTGAGTTTCTGGGCGATCCCGTTAATTTGCATCAACGCCGTGTCCGTGCCGATGGCCCGCAAACACTGCAACCCCAGCACAGCCCGAGGATGCTGGCTTTCTCCGGGCCAAACCTTGATCAGAGGAGTCAGTTTAAAAGCAATGGCATCAGAACCCAACAATCCTAGGGCGATCATCCCCCACTTTTCCTTGGAGGGGCCACCTTCGATCAGCCAGCGCTCAAATAGTTTCCAGACAAATTGATCCAGGGATTGGGAATTGGCTTGCTGTTTTAAGCTAGAAATCAACCCATGGGGTTTGTCGAGCTGGCTTTGTTTCAAAGCTAAAATCACAGCCGCCATTTGTTCTGGGTTCAAGCCCGATTCTCCAATCTGAATGGGGAGAAAATCCGTGGGGGCGATCCAGGTAGGAGGCTTGATTTTTTTGGAGTTTTGCAGGTCGATTACGGCTTGTTTGAGCCAGTCTGGAGTCGTCTGGTCATCGAACAAAACATAATCAGCCTCGACGAAGATTTGGGCTGACAGTGCTGCTGAGCCTTCGGTTTCAACAACCCGATCTAAACAAGCTTGAATTAACCCACCATGACCCCTGCGTTTCATGGTTCGGAGCCATTCCAGGGCTGCATCTGCCAATTTTCCCCGGCCTTTTCCTTGTTTAGCAATGGAAATTAACCCTTGAATGCTGTGAATTAAATTCTCTTCTAACCATTGCCCCGCCACTTGCGGCGCTTTGGAAGATTGTTGTAACTCCAGCATCAACGGCGCAGCTTCCGGGGCTTTGACTAAAGCAAAGGCTTCCACCAACTTTCGAGCCTCATCTTTATTTTGAACTGCCAGAATACTCTGACAAACCCAATCGAGAGCTTGATATTCAGTGTGGGCCAACCAGGCCCGAATATAAGCAGGATTGGTCAAGGGTAATTTCAATCGGCGAATCTGGGTTTCAACCAGGTTAGCAGTCCCCAAACCAAAGATAATTTCTTGAGGTTTTTGATAATAAGCTGAATAATTTTCTTTACCTATGTAGGTGTCATCAGGCCAACTCTCCACCAAAGTTAATAACTCTTGATGCATCCCGACCATTGCTGCCAAAAAGAATACTTCAGGAGGATGGCCAGCCGGAGGCCATCTGGTCAGGTTAAGTTGGGATTGTAATTGTTCTTTTAAGGCATTTCTATCTGGCTCTTTCAGGTAGATTAATACGAAACGACGAAACCCATCTGTAGAAATGATTTGTCTGTGAAAATTCTGACCGGATAAGTTGGGCTGTTCTGTTAGCATCAATTCTACCAATTCTGATAGAGAGAGAAGATTGATCAGAGGTAAAATAATCTCTTCAGGAAAACATTGATAATAGGAATATGAATTCAGATTTTCCTGGCATAGGATAGCTGTAATCTGCGCTAAATCAGGTATTTCTGTAAAGGATAAACCAGCTAATTCTGACAATAATTTTTTCTGGGCATTTTTTGCCCGGAATGCAATTTTACTGGTTTCTATAATGGCTGCAAACCAGAAAAGTGCTTCTTCTTTTGTCATGGCAATTGGAATATCTGCCCCTGACCAATGCCAGACATTGAAATGTTCTTTATCCTGATAAATTTTATCTAAAGACTTCAGGGCTTTTTCCCGATCAAAAGGTTGGGGTTTGGGTTTTGGTAAAGGAGGTAAAGAACGCCAAGTTGCCCAGAACCAATCTTCAGGATTTAGGTCAATTCTTCTGGCGGAAAACTCGGTTGAATTCTCCAGAGAACTCGACAGTTTAAGACGGATCAGTTCAGCGTGAGAATCATTTTTGCTGCATTCAAGAGAGGAGAAGCAACTGTAGTAACAGCATCATGTTCGTGAGAGATAGGGCTTGATGAGTTCTTAACTTCAGCACTTTGTTCAGTAGTACTGTCTTGAATAGTCCTGGGTTGAATATCATGACCTACCTCAGATTCCACTTCTACGTAACCCTTTCTCAGCTTGTCTTGAATCAGCTTTTCTGCAGATTTCTGAGCTTCGGCTTCTGAGGAGAATTCCTTAGTTTGGGTCTGACCTTTTGTCCCGATCTTGCCATATTGCACCGTGTGACTGGCATCCGTTGAACTAATCCGCCAGAACTTATGGGATTTACTATCAGAATAGTGAAACTCCCGGGTCTTTTTTGAGGTTTCCGCTGTCATAACAGTTTTCTCAGTATTCAGTAGCTGGACTGATTTAAATGTAGGATGGATGGGGTAGAACCAGAGCACATAATGTTTGATCCAGTAGGTAAATTATCCGATCGCTACATTCAATCTCAACCATGGATTAGCAATTTATGCAAATCTGGTCTTGACCTGGAGCGTACTCTAGCTTTTATTAACAGCCCACCATTACAGCGATCTCTCTGGAAAAACAGCTTGAAAATCCATACAGGACGCAATTTGTCCCCGATGGTTGGCTGGTTCTCCCAGAAAGTGCGGTTGAAAGCAATAATCTTAAGTCACATTTGAGACCAATCCCTGGCCCATTTCCTCACCACCTGAGCCATCTAAAACCTACCAATAAAAAAGAGAGAGTCGTTTTACCAACTCTCCCTACCATCAGGGTGCATCGTTTGATCTCAATATATCAAGTCTGGAATGATATCATCAACAGATTTACTTAAAGATCATGTAAAACTATTGGCTTGATTGTGAGAGTTTCGTAAAGGTGAATCAGTTGAGTCTGTAAAAGGCCAATTTTGATTCAAGTTGTGTGCCGATTTATGCCTAAATGAAATTTGAGGTGAAATTAATGATTAGAGATTAATTCATGATCTGCTGGTGATTTTTGCGGCCTCGCGATCAGACTTCTGCTCAAGAACATCCCTTTAGAGCCCAATTCCTGGCCCATTTCCTCACCACCTGAGCCATCTAAAACCTACCAATAAAAAAGAGAGAGTCGTTTTACCAACTCTCCCTACCATCAGGGTGCATCGTTTGATCTCAATATATCAAGTCTGGAATGATA
>JAAURB010000153.1 GCA_012033335.1 Oscillatoriales cyanobacterium RM2_1_1 | reverse complement strand
GCAAGACGCTCTGTTATTCCAAATCCGTAGAAATGCTGAAGCACTCGATTCGGTTGCTACTTCATTACCTCAAATTCTGGGATGTCCCGATTCCGCAATGATTCATTGCATCATTCAGCAACGCCGATTTTTTCAAGGTTCCGGGCAGGCTTTTTTTCCTGCCGTTGGTAATATACCAACTGAATTATTGCATTTTGTAAAGAACCTGAGCGAGAAAATCTGAGAAAGTTCTATAAGTTCAGCTAATTGAACCATGGAATCAACCGGAAAACCCTGCCAGAATAATCACGATGGCCCCAACTACGGCCAGCAGAGAAAGCACCAATCCAGCGTTTGGACTGCCTTTCCATGAGTAATTTTTATCATTCATATTGAATTCCCTAATTAGTACTACCTTTACTTATTTTGACATTTCTTAATGTTTTCAGGGTGAACGATCTGAATCTGACCGAATCTGAGTAAAAGTCTGGCTTTTGTCTAAATTGACACTATCCCTTGGAACTTCATTCTCGGTAAAATAGTCCAGAAGTACTAAGCTGATGCTTCAGAAGTTCAGAAGTACTGAGAAATCAAGTGATAGCTTTTATGGTCTGGGGAGGTCAACTATGCAGCGTTTGCAACTTTTATTGAATCGAAGTCTGAAGACTTGGAGCCTGAAACCATTGTTAACCACTGGAGGCGGCCTGGTTTTTATCTGGATGGCGATCGCGGACTGTTACCAGATAACATCATGCTGTCTGCCAATCCAGTCCTGGATACCATTGTGGATCCAATGATCACCAGGGCCTCGGCCCAAGCTCAATCAACTTTCTCTGATCAAGAGATCGCCAGCTATGCCCGATCAGTGCTCGATATCGAACAGAGACGCAAACAGGCTTATCAGGAGATTAAAGCTCTAGGCGGCAATCCGGGTGACATTTTTTGTGGGAATCCACAACAGATTAATCGGCTCAAACGGGATATTCGCCAGGTTGCTGTAAATTATTGTAACCAGGCAAAGGCCAGTATTGAGAGTAATGCCCTAACAGTCACCCGATTTAATCAGATCACCGAGAGCTTACAAGCCAATCCCGCCAATCCAGACCTACAAAAGCGGGTTCAGGCCGAACTTTCTCGGTTACAGAGCTCCTCCATCTAGGTTGTTCTGCTAAGTTTTTCTGTGGGAAAACTGGCCCAAGCATAGATTGAGGAACATCTGGGTTGCATCGCTAGGGTAGTCATTATGTCAAATTTCTATGAATATTTGCTTTAAATTTTGGTTTAATATGTCGAACTCTAGTCAGTCTCATCTCCGATTTCCCCGGAGGAGCTTTCATAAAGCCATCCAAACTATTCTGGTGGGAGGAATTGCAGTAACCGGGTTACTGACTGGTTTAGTCCCAAGTTTAAACGTTGTCCGGGGACTAGAACTGGGGTTGCAACAGGCTCAGGCCCAAAGTCAATCCAGCTTTAGCAATGAAGAAATCACGAACTACGCCCGAGCAGTTCTAGCGCTAGAAGCCCGACGACATCAGGTTTTCAATGAGATTAAAAAAATTGTCGGATCTGTGCCCCGGATCGTTTGTAATGAGCAGAGCAGTATTGAAGCCTGCCGGGAGCTACTCCCCAGCGTTTAGCTACAAGCTATTGCGAGGAAGCCGAAAAGATTGTGGAGATGAAGGGATTAACCATTAATCGGTTTAACGAAATTACCGATCGCCAGCAAGGCAATCCACAGTTGAGACAGCGAATTCAAGCAGAAATTCTGCGACTTCAACAACCCGGTCGTTAACGGAAGCCCATAAATGTTGAGCTGAAGTCATTCTGAACTCACAGTGATCAACTTGGTTCAGTTAATTAGCGTTGTCGGTCTACTTCGTCACGATTCACAAAAGAGCTAATCAAACTGGACACGAGGGACAAAACAATTGCCCCAAATAAAGCGGGCCAGAATCCACTGATCGTTAGCCCTGGGGTAATAAAGCCAACCAAAGAGAGGGAAATTGCATTAACCACCAACAGAAACAAACCCAGGGTTAGGAGGGTTATCGGTAGAGTCAGGATGGTCAAAATGGGCTTGACGATGGCATTCACCAGTCCCATGACAATAGCGGCAACGGCGGCGGCTTGCCAGTTGCTAATCGCTACCCCCGGAACAATGAAGGCCGTGATCGAAAGAGCGATCGCCGCTAAAATCCAAGTTATGAAAAAATTCAGCATCAAATTCCTCTCAATTTGCTACCATTTTGCTTTAACTGTAACATTCACAGGAATTTTCAGCGTGAGGTACGGAGTTGGGGTTAGGGGCGCGGCGCGCTACCCTGATTGAGTGACAAATTTTTTGTGTGATTGCCCGAACCACCCACTCCAATACTCCAAAAGCATGAGAACTGCTGTAAGAATTTTATTTGAGAATTCTATTCTTCAGATATTTAAAACCAGCAGCACTAATTCTGATTTTTTGCCATTTTTGCCATGACCGAAGCCATAAAACCAACTTTTGCCAGCTTAAAAGCAATTGACGACCAACTTTCCCAGCGATTTATTCATCTGGATCCGGAGGGATATTTTATTCTCTATCTTGACCGGAATGCCGGGCTGATTTGCGCTGAACACTATACCAATCAGATCAATGAACAGGGACTTGCTGTTGATCCGGAGACTGGAAAACCGTTTCCCTGTAACGTCAACCTCAAACGCACACCAACTGCAATTTATCGAGGTAGAACCGCCAAGGAAATCGGTATCCAGATTACAGAAATAGCCCAGCCCTATGCCCTGAGTCGTTTTGATCACGCCCTGTATCTGGGTCGAGAATTTGTCCGGGCAGAAATTGCTCTGCTCACCGGGGCAGAATACGTTCAGGATTGAGCCTTCACAGATTGAACATTCTTAAACGTAAGGGTGAGGATATGTCGGACGGCAACCAGTCTTTCACAATCCAGTCGCCACTCTAAACGCCGTTCCAGGTTGCCTAAATGGGCATGTGAAGCCTAATACAGTGTTCCGATCTGTGGCACATAAGTTGTGCGACATGTCCATAATCCTTCCATCCTTAAGGAGTTTCCTCTAGGGCTTGTCGTTGCAACACCAGTAACTCTTGAATGCCCTTTTCTGCCAGATCCAGAATGCTGTTCAATTGCTGACGGGTAAAACTTTCGGCTTCGGCAGTTCCCTGAAGCTCAATGATCCTGAGCCGATCATTCATCACCACATTAAAGTCAACATCCGCTGCGACATCTTCATCGTAGTTCAGATCCAGATAGGTTGTTCCCTGGAGTAAACCAATGGAAACGGCTGCAACTTGATGATGAATCGGAGAACGCTCCAGATCCCCCCGTTGCACCATCCGATTAAACGCATCCGCTAGGGCCACAAATCCACCCGTAATAGCAGTGGTTCGGGTTCCAGCATCAGCCTGAAGCACATCGGCATCAATCGTGACCGTCATCTCTCCTAGGGCTTTTAGATCCACCGCTGCCCGCAAACTCCGCCCAATCAAGCGTTGAATCTCCTGGGTGCGACCTGAGAGCTTCATAAACTCCCGAGGCTGACGTTGCTGGGTGGCACTGGGCAACATTCGGTATTCAGCGGTTAGCCAGCCCTGACCACTGCCAATCAAAAAACCCGGCACTCCCGGCTGAATCGAAACTGTACATAGCACTTTGGTCTCTCCAAAATGAGTCATTACGGATGCGGCTGCATAGCGAGTATACTCTCGCTCGAACCGTACAGGACGGAGGTGATCGGATGGTCTCCCATCAAGACGTTGCCAAACCATACTCATTTTTGAACTCGCTCTAAATTCAATACAGCGATTGTCAAACCCGTAAGGTACGGGTTTGGGAGTTGGGATCGCACTGCACCCCCAACTCCTGTGCTCCAATACTCTAAGAAACGCTGTATATTAAATTCACTATAAAGTTAAACCGTTAGAAAGAAATCTCGGTCTGAACTTTCAATCCCTTTTTCCCGTGTCTGCAAGGAAGAAATGTAAAATAAAACTGTCCTGAACCCTAGAAGTAAGGCAAGGCGGGCCAAACCTGATTGTTCCAGGAAGTTCCATGGGTCTATTCAGACTAGTCGATCTTGAGTCCCTGGAGAATCTCTTGCTGAATTTGTTGGGGGGATTGGTCGCCCTGAATTTCTAATAACCGTCCCCGGGGGCTATAGTATTCTAAGATTGGCACGGTGCGCTGATGGAACAATTCAATCCGCCGCTGAATTGCCCCAGGCTTGTCATCCAAGCGGGAACGCCCAAGGGATCGCTCCATCAAAATCGGGTCAGGCACGTTGAGATAGATTCCCCAGTCCAGACCTTGGTGCAAATCTTCCAACAAAAAATCCAATTCCTCCGCTTGAAAGGCCGTGCGCGGATAACCGTCTAGCAGCCAACCTTGACGGGTATCCGGTAAAAGCAGGCGCTGGCGAATCAGCTCAATCATGATTTCATCGGGAACGAGTTCTCCTTGCTCTACGTAGGATGCGGCTTGTTTTCCCAGGTCAGCTTGAGTCGCAATGGCTGCAATCAGCATTTCTCCTGTGGAGATCCAGGGAATTCTCAAACGGTGACAGAGTTGCTCAGCCTGGGTTCCTTTCCCTGCTCCCGGCCCACCAAGAATTACCAGTCTCACGGCGCTACTCCTGACAATAAATTAGATGAATATAGCAATCCCAAATCGTTTATAGAAATCTTTGGTGGTGCAGGCATCTGGCCTGCGGGCCAGATGTCCACTCCACTTTCATAAATGATTTTTCATAAATTATTTGAATTATTTGCGATCGCTATAAAATTAGATAACCATTAGATAACAACAATTGAACTAGTTACGATTAAGTCGATCACCAGTGATCTATTCTTTAAAGCTACTATCTAACCCTACCCTTAACGGTTCCCCCTGATCAAGGGGTTTAAAAGGGATGGAGGTTAATCATCCGGAAACTGCCAGCAGGAAATCCGTTCAATCTGGTGGCTACCACAGGTAGGGCAGGGTTGCTCCTCCCCCGAACTGACCCATTCAGCCTGACATTGAGCACAGTGACAAAAGATATTCCGCTGATTGGCCTGGGCAATTTTTGTCCCCCAAGCTTCAACTAAGCTCTGATAGTCCTCTGGAGTAGAGTAGGGCATTGAGATTTATTGTTTCTGAATTGTTCAGGTCGCAAATTTCTGAAAACCGCTATATTCTGTTACTGAGCTCATCTTAATCTGGTTTCATTCTCTGATTTCATCTAGTCACGTGCTATGCGTCAGCCAACCCCTAGACTCTCTGCCCGAGAAGCTCGCTTACCAGAACTGGCCCAGGTTTTTTTGAAGCTGGGTATCGTTGGATTTGGGGGCCCCAAGCCCATATTGCCATGCAAAATGATGAGGCCGTGATCCGGAGACACTGGCTCACCCCGGAACAGTTCACCGAAGGGCTGGCGATTTGTGAAATGCTGCCAGGGCCAGCCTCAACCCAGATGGGAATTTATCTCGGCTATATTCGGGCCGGACAACTGGGGGCCCTGGTGGCGGGATTTTGTTTCATTGCTCCGGCTTTTTTGATTGTCCTGATTCTATCCTGGGGATATTTTCGGTTTCAGGAATTGCCCCAGATTGAGGCCCTATTTCTGGGGGTTTCTCCGGTGGTTGTCGCAATCATTCTGGCATTTTGTTGGCGCTTGAGTCGCAAGACCTTGAAAGATTTGCCCCAAAAAGCAATTGCTGCCGTTGTCTTTTTACTGACCCTGCTCTCCCCCCTGAGCGTATTTCTACAATTTCTCGTAGCAGGGGCCCTGGGAATCTGGCTGTACCGTCCCCCTAAAAACCCATTGCCAGACCAACTCAGGGCTTGGTGGTTGCCGCCCTTACCCTTGATGTTGGGCACTCTCACCCCGGAAGTTTTGACCTTATCGGGTTTTTGGGGATGGGAACGGATTGGCACTTATTTCTGGCCATTATTGCTATTTTTTCTCAAGGTTGGAAGTTTCATTTTTGGTGGGGGTTTGGTGATTATTCCCCTGCTCGAAGCTGAAGTGGTAGAACGGCTGGGCTGGCTGACCCAAACTGAATTTCTCAACGGTGTTGCTATTGGTCAGCTTTCCCCCGGGCCTGTGGTATTAACAGCAGCGTTTGTCGGTTACAAAGTCGCCGGAGTTCTGGGGGCGACTGTCTCAACGGTAGGAATTTTTACCCCGTCTTTTATTTTTATTATGTTGGCATCTCCTTTGCTCTTGAAGTTGCGTCAGAATCCCCAAATTAAGGCTTTTTTAAAAGGGGTAACTCCCGCTGTATTGGGGGCGATCGCGGCTTCAGCAATTCCTTTACTTAGAGCAGCGGTGATTCAGCCCATCTGGATCAATTCTACGATTGCTAGCATCATTGGCATTTTGGCTTTTATGGCTTTAGTGAAATACAAAACCCCAACCTGGTTACTGGTTCCCCTGGGAGCTATTTTAGGGTTGGTAGCGACTTTGTTTTGATTGATTTAGAACTGTTATATTTTCTCAGGTAAGTAGCTAGGCACAATTAATCAGAAGATACATGTAGGGGGGTTGAAGGGGCGCTGCCCCCTTCCTCTCAAGCCCAGACCCCCTTCA
>JAAURB010000152.1 GCA_012033335.1 Oscillatoriales cyanobacterium RM2_1_1 | reverse complement strand
AGTAGCGGTTTGACAATATTTGGGAAGGACAGTACCATTAGTTCACTATTTTTTGATTATTAGGAGGCAGAATACTACTTTCTGCCTCCTTTTTTTGTGTCTTAAGCTTTCTTTCAACACTTCTGCCTGATACCAATAGATAAACTGATTCATTGTTAAACTAGAAGTGAAATGATGGAAGTGAAATGAAAGTGAGCCCTAGACTAATTTCACTAAACAACTTAGATCTTTAAATATTTACTAAATATTTACTTAATTATCTTTACTTAAAAAGCAAATTCAGATAAACTGTCCTGAATTGAAAGTACGGCATTGCTAAGAATGGTTAGATTGTCAAAAAAATATCTTACGGATTTGGGAAATCAAGCCACTTCCTCATCTCCTTTCTGGCTTGTACTCAGTCTAAGCTTCTCAACATTATGCAGTTTACTAGCACTCAGGGAAGGATTTGCTCAGGAATTTGTTGTGCAAGATGATGTCAGGCAGTATCTATTCTGGATGTACAAATGGGCTAATCCAGATTTGTTTCAGAATGACTGGATCGCCAACTACTTTCAGTCTGTTGCTCCTTTAGGATACCGGGCTTTCTACCACGCATTTAATCATGTTGGAATTTCACCACTATTATTGAGTAAGTTAATTCCTACACTTTTAGGATGGCTAACGACCTTTTACTGTTTTCAGCTTTGCCAGATTATTATTCCAATTCCACTAGCAGGTTTTATTACCTCAACTTTATTAAATCAGCAATTGTGGCTAGACGATGGTTTAGTTTCTGCTACGCCGAGAGCATTTTTGTATCCAATTTTTCTTGCTATTCTCTACTTTATTCAACGTCAATCTATCTGGCAATGTGGAATTGCGATCGCCCTCCTGGGAATTTTTTATCCCCAATGTATTTTAGTTTGTTTTGGGGTACTCAGCTTCAGATTAATTCAGTTCAGCCATGGAAGTTTCAGGATTGTAGATAACCTACGTGAACGAAAACTAGCCTTGGTAGGCATCAGCATTGCAACAATTATTATTTTTTATTATGTTCTGAGTATTGATTATTTTTCTCCGGTTATTTCTGCTCAGGATGCTAAAACTTTATCTGAATTTGGGGGAGCTGGGAATAGCGCATTTTTCTATGGTGGGTTTTGGAATTTTTGGATCTGGGGCCAGCGGAGTGGTCTCCTGCCTGAAGATTTATTAAAGCCTATCTTTCTCATCCCTGGGCTCTGCTTACCTTATTTGATATTGTACCCTACTCGTTTTCCTTTAGTCCGTCAAGCAAAGCCTGGGGTGACATTGATATTTCAAGTTTTAAGTGCATCTCTGCTACTATTTTTTCTGGCTCATTGTTTGCTGTTTAAACTCCATCTTCCCAGTCGATATACCCATCACAGTTTGCGAATCTGTTTGGCTCTAGCAGCGGGGATTAGTTCATGTAGTTTGTTGGATCAATTTTTTCAATGGTTGACTGGAAGCTATGCTCTAAAATTTAATACAGCGTTTCTTACGCCACTAGAGTACGGGATTGAAAAGCGCTATAGGGTAGAACTTAAAGTTATGATTATTGGAATATTAACCCTAGGAATTCTGATTAATCCTTTATTCTGGAAAGGGTTTCCTAAAGCAAAATACATTACTGGTCGTTCTCCAGAACTCTATCAGTTTTTTGATCGGCAACCTGAAAACAGTTTGATTGCTTCTATTAGTCGAGAAGCTGATAATATTCCCTCATTTTCAAAGCGTTCTGTTTGGTTTGCCTGGGAATATGCCGTCCCCTATCATTGGGGCTATTATCGTCAGATTCAGCAACGAGCAATTCAATTAATTCAAGCTCAATATAGCCCCGAGATCAAACCACTGCAAGATCTGGTTCGAACTCAGAAGATTAATTTTATTGTTCTGGATACTAATGCCTTTCAATCTGATTATATTTTAAAAAATTCCTGGCTGCGTCAGTGGTATCATTCCCTGGGAAAAGAGATTTTATCAATGTATGAACAGCCGAGATCGCCTGCCATTATGGATTGGATTGAGCAATGTGCCGTATTGCGGACGGAGAAACAAGTGGTGCTTGAGTCTAGCTGTTTATTAAACCCAGTCAAATAATGGAAATTGGATTTTTACGTGACTTTAAGAGTATTTTAAAATTCGAAGATCTGAAACCCCGATTATTTTCATGGATGGAAGTTCTGATTTTGGGAACTAGTTTTGGAATTTCCTATGTCCAAAGACCCCTCTATACATCCAATCAAAATACCAAGTTTCTGCATGGATTTGCAAAGGCAGGGGTGGGTTACTTAAATCAAGACTGGTTAGCTAATACGATTGATCCTTTACCGACTTTTACGGGTTTAGTTCAGTTCACCTCCGTGGTGTTTTCTCCAGGTTGTTTTTATCTCTATTATCTGATTCTGGCAGGAATTTACACCTATAGTCTAATAGGAATTATTTCTAGACTCTATCAGTTTAGCTATCCAGGTAATTATCCCGTTAAAAAGTTAGTTTATTTCGTTGCATTCATTACGATTCATTGTTTGCAAGTTACCATTTTTGGCTTTGAAACCCACACTTATTTGTCCTCAGGAGTTGCTGAACAATATATTCTGGGAGATTACTTTCAGACCAGTAATTTTGGAGCAATTATTCTGTTATCTATTGATGGATTCCTACGAGGTCATAGCAGGTTAGCTATCCTTGGACTGGCAGGGGCAGCAACTCTACACCCCGCTTATTTACCCACAGCAGCATTACTGACTTTGAGCTATATGGTGAGCTTAGCCAGACAGGGAAATAGACCTCGGAAAGTTCTAGGAATTGGCGTATTAGCCCTTGGATTAGTGCTACCCATTGTGCTGTATTCTGTCTGGGTAATGCAGCCCACCTCACCAGCAACTTCAGAATTAGCCCAGAGCTTAATTGTTGATCGAATTGCCCATCATGCCTCCCCCAAAATCTGGCTAGATCGAAATGCCTGGATCCAAATTCTGATTACTTTTGTAGGGGTTTTTTTGGTGAGGAAAACACGGTTATTAATTATTCTGGGAATTCCATTATTGATTGCAGTGGTGTCAACAGCCCTGGCAATAGTTGCTCAGAATAATTTGATTGCCTTTCTCACCCCTTGGAGAGTCTCAGCAATTCTGGTTCCTTTATCGACCAGCATTATTCTGGGTTATCTATTGAATCTGGGGTTTCAACGGTGGGAGAGTCAACTGTTCCAGTTCAGGTGTTTGATTAGCTTCACTTGTCTAATTATCCTCTCAATTTATGGATTCATTGGGGCGAACCAACAAATCAAAGAATTAAATGCTCAGAAGAATTATGCGCCAATGATGGAGTTTGTCCGAACTCATAAACTCCCGTCAGATCTCTATCTGGTTCCCCACACTTCAGGGAACTTTATTGAGTTTAGATTGGCAACCGGTGCCCCGATCCTGGCCAATTACAAGTCCCATCCCTATCGAGATACAGAAGTCATCGAATGGCACAATCGCCTGATGCTGGCCCAGAGATTTTATGCCCCAGAATTTAAAGAAACCCGGTGTCAAACCCTGACTGAAATCCAGCAGAACTATCAGATTACCCATTTGATTACTGAACAGGGTCAATGGGCGGATTGCCCTGGACTCCAAATCATCTATCAAGATGAAAGGTATACCATTTATCAGCTTGTCAAACCTGAATAATTTAACCCTGAACTGAATGAGCCTTCAAGATTTTCAAGGACTCTTCTACATGGGCCTTGAAGTTGAGCATGGAGTCAAATACCTGGCGGACAATGCCCTCTTGATCAATCACGTAGGTAACTCGACCTGGCATCACCCATAGGGTTGCGGGCACGCCATAGAGCTTTCGGACTTGGTTTTCAGAATCACTCAATAAGGTGAAAGGCAGATTGTATTTTGCGGCAAATTGTTGATGGGATTGCACCGAATCACTGCTCACTCCAATCACTTCAGCGCCAGCATCCTGGAACACCTGATAGCTATCTCGAAAGCGCAAGCTTCAGCGGTACAGCCGGGGGTATCATCCTTGGGATAAAAGTAAAGAACAATTGCTTTTTTCCCCAGAAATCTCCCAGCTTAATGGTTTCCCCTTGTTGTGAGGTTAGGGTAAAATCTGGAGCGGAGT
This sequence comes from Oscillatoriales cyanobacterium RM2_1_1, assembly GCA_012033335.1. GTDB lineage: Bacteria > Cyanobacteriota > Cyanobacteriia > Cyanobacteriales > Microcoleaceae > JBHJGO01. The sequence continues at coordinate 2,490 of JAAURB010000152.1, read as the reverse complement.
CGCCAATTTTAACAGCCATTTGATTTACTTCCTGTTTAATTCCTAAATTAAAACGAACCAATCGAAAGTTGCGGACATTGAATTATCTTATAGTAATTCTCGGAGTGGGGGTTAGCCATCTTGCCTGTTGGAAAACAGCGAAACGGCTGTTTTACTTTATTTGATTCATAATCCCAAGCAATCTATCTCAACTCTTCTACAGCATTTTCAACGCTGCTAGAGTACGAGAGGTGGCGGCCCACGACGCCGCCACCTCTCAAATCTGTACCTCACGTGATTAGGAATTGCTATATCATTCCCAACTGGTGCCGATTCACCTAAAATAAGCCCATGACCAAGCTGATTATTCAGATTCCCTGCTACAACGAAGAAGCGACCCTGGGGCTGACTCTCTCTGAGCTGCCGCGATATCTGCCGGGGATTGATCAGGTGGAATGGCTGATTATTAATGACGGTAGTGTGGATCGGACGGTTGAAGTGGCCCGGGCTTGTGGGATTGATCATGTGGTTCACTTTCCCCACAATCAAGGTTTGGCCAAGGCTTTTATGGCTGGCATCGAAGCCAGTTTAAAAGCTGGGGCCGATATCATTGTCAATACCGATGCCGACAATCAATACTCGGCTGCCGATATTCCCCGGTTGATTGAGCCGATTTTATGGGGTGAGGCGGAGGTGGTTGTAGGAGCCAGACCCATTCGCAACATCAAACATTTCTCCCCAAGCAAGAAGTTTCTGCAACATCTAGGCAGTTGGATCGTTCGTCTCGCCAGTAACACGGATATTCCCGATGCCCCGAGCGGATTTCGGGCCTTTAGTCGGGATGCCGCCATGCAGTTTAATGTGTTTAACGAGTATACCTATACCCTGGAAACGATCATCCAGGCTGGACAGAAAGGCATCGCGATCACGTCAGTGCCAATCCAGACCAATGCCGATCTGCGCCCTTCTCGGCTGGTCAAAAGCATTCCAGCCTATATCCAGCGCTCTATCTTTACGATCCTGCGGATTTTTATGGCCTATCGACCCCTGCGGTTTTTTGCCGTTTTGGGGAGCGCTCCTTTTTTGTTGGGGTGTTTGCTTTGTCTTCGCTGGCTGATTTTGTTTTTTGAGGATCCCACCCGTTCCCGGGCTCCGAGTTTGATTCTGGCGGCGATTTTAATTCTGGTGGGCTTTCAACTATGGATGTTTGGTCTGGTGGCTGACTTGATGGCGGTCAACCGCAAAATTCTAGAGGATGTACAACTGCGGCTGCGCCGGGCTGAACTAAAGTCCCAGAACCCTCAGTCCCAGCAACCTCAGCCCCAACAATCTGCGGCGATGAAAGCGAGGCGTTGACCATGAAACGGTTAATTTCTCTGCTCATCAGCCTGGGAATCCTGGCTTTGATCTATACCAAAATTGACCTGGATGGACTGCTGGAGGTTTTTCAAGGGTGCGATCGCCTCTGGATAGTCATCAGTCTGGGGATGGTGATACCGTTGACCCTGTTTACGGCCTGGCGCTTGCAGCAACTCATGCCCCCCGGAACTCACCTGGACTTTGGGGAAGCCAATCGTCTAATTCTGGTAGCTAGCACCCTGAATATGGTACTGCCTTCCAAAATGGGGGATGTGGCCAAAGCCTACTTTATGCAGGAGCGAGGCTATCTCAGCGGCCCCCTAGCCCTTTCATTGGTGGTCTTTGAAAAAGCCTGCGATCTGTTATCTCTGTTGTTCTGGTGTATCCTGGGGCTGATCGGATATCCGCAAAAGACCGCTCTGTTTGGGGTGATGTTTTCAGGAATTACCCTGGGTTTTATCAGCGGAATTTTAATTTTGAGTTCTCGCCCGTTTGCTGACGGATGTTTTCGAGGACTGCGTCGGATTGTCCCAGCAAAATTCAGAGAAACCCTGAAAAGTTTGCAGATTTCCTGGGGAGAAATGCATGATTATTTCTGGAGCGATCGCCAGCAGCTTTTAAAAATTAGCCTGACCTCGGTTTTTATCTGGTTTCTGCACCTGCTGCAAATCTGGTTTTTCATCCTAGCTTTGAATGCCTGGACTCCTTTCTGGGCCAGTCTAGCCTTGTCTCCCCTGGCCATTCTGGCGGGGCTTTTGCCCCTGACTTTTGCTGGAATTGGGACTCGGGATGCCGCCCTGGTATTCTTCTACCAACCCTATTTTGATGCCACCACTGCCGCTGCTTTGGGATTGCTTTGTACCTCCCGTTACTTTCTCCCTGCCATCGGTGGATTGCCATTTTTCGGTCAGTCGATCAGCAAGGTTCGGGGTCTGAAAAAATCTGACCTGTCCAAGGGGTAGTATTAGTCTGAATTGCGCTTGGTTTGATAGCCTGAATGACTTAGTAGCTTGGCACAATGAATTGGTAGTGAGTGATTATAGCGATAGCAACATTGGAAACACTGTTTAACAATCAATTACAATCAAATAAGTAGATGGTTGTAATTAATTATCAAACAGAAGGGGGTCTGGGGCTTTGCCCCAGGAACTG
>JAAURB010000049.1 GCA_012033335.1 Oscillatoriales cyanobacterium RM2_1_1 | reverse complement strand
CGCAAGACGCTCTGTTATTCCAAATCCGTGGAAATGCTGAAGCACTCGATTCGGTTGCTACTTCATTACCTCAAATTCTGGGATGTCCCGATTCCGCAATGATTCATTGCATCATTCAGCAACGCCCTCTAGTCTCTAATGGGGATATAAAAAACCGTAGATTGATCCTGTAAACTCTCCGCTAAGAAAGGAATATCTGCATCCGTCAAACAGGAGGATGACAGAACCATCCCAGGAAAAGACCCACGGGTTATCGTATCGGTTTTTCTCCCCGATGGCCGAGGATACATCTTTCACTAGAAAGAATGATAGTCAGTCACAGCAATCGAAATTGTCAATTGAGACTGTTCAAAAGCCAAGCCAGTTGAAGGCTCGAATGAAGGTTCAAATAATTGGAAGAAACAACAGGCTAGAGTCTTCAGACTGCATCAGCATATCAACTTTTATTAAACAATAAAATCAAGAAATATAAATTCTTCCAGGGAACAGCCAGGGAAAATAGATGCAGGTATTGCCAACGTTATTGTCAAAGTTGTAACGGATTGGCCCTGGAATCTATTCCCTGCGAGGGTTGTTCGCTAAATGATTTTATCGGCTAAATAGGTGCAACACTTTTCTATAACCCTCTATAATATGACAAACTCCATAGTGGCGTCTTTAAGAATTTGTTAAGATTAGGTAATATCCTTAATTAAATCAGAATGACAGTCAACAAGCAAAATCTCGATCTGCTGTTTGATTCAATGGCTGAAGGCGGCGCTAAAATCGCCTACGAAGAAGAGTTTCAGTGCCGGATCGGGGTTTTTCCCCTGGCCTTTAATGATGAGGGAGCCCATGTTAGTGTGATCTTCAACAATAATCCCAGCCCCAAGCGCCCCCTCTTATTGGAGCAGATCAAGAACTATCTGAGGGATTCAGGCCTGTCAGTCATTTCTGAAGCTCGCTATCCTTTAGAGGGTCGGTTGAAGGATTACAGTGTTGCCATGGTCGTAATGGCTCCTGTGAACTTCGTCCAGCCCATTGTCAAGCGAGCTGTTTTGACATTCCAAGCTTGACCGCAGGACAACCTGACTTCTCCCAACAACCTCAGAGGGGTTTGAAAAGGGTATCAAGCGGCGCAGATCCGCTGAACCCGCCACAAAGACTCTCTTAATCGCTGCATTATTGGGGAAGGAAGCTGTTCACTCCGCCAGAGACAACCCATGAAACACCCATCGATCAGATAGAAGTCTCGTGGTGCAGATTTCAGGCTAATTTGACTAGGATGGGCTAGGAACGTTTAACCCATGCTGGGGTTGGATTAAGCATCCCTTCAGGCAACATTTGGCTCTAAGAACCAGGCTGAGGGTTGGCTTGATCGGTTAAGGTTGGGTTACCCTTTGGGAAGCAAGTGACATGGCCTCAACCCCACCCACTGATAGCAGTCCTAAATCAATTATGAAAAAGCAAGAGCGGGATTTAGGTTCGTTTCCCAGAAGGGAGCATTGTCCCTTCATCTCCTTTCTACACATCATTAAGGGCTTGCTTATGACCTGACTGCAGGTCTAATTTGTAGTCAGCGGGAACTCAAACCTAGCTTATTGCTTCGTTACAAAACGAAAGGCTGTGATAGTATCTGGATGGATTTGACAGCTTTAATAGGTAAATTGTCTGTTTTCTGTGGTGGAGGAGAATCCAGGAGTGCTAGATAGGATGTCTGAGGTACATACAAGTATTCCCGCTGGCCGGGGTCAGTTAGATCCCCTGAAAGTCGGGGTAATCGGCGTTGGCAATATGGGCCAACATCACACTCGTGTTTTAAGTTTACTCAAAGATGTTGAACTGGTCGGCATCGCTGACATTAACGTAGAACGGGGTCTGGATACGGCTAGTAAGTATCGAGCTCGTTTTTTTGAGGACTATCACGAACTTTTGAATCATGTTGATGCGGTGTGTATCGCTGTACCCACGCGATTACATCATTCCGTCGGGATGACCTGTCTCCAGGCTGGGGTTCATGTCTTGATTGAGAAGCCCATTGCGGCCAATATTGCCGAAGCAGAATCTTTGGTCAATACCGCAGCAAAACATCAGTGTATTTTGCAGGTCGGCCATATTGAACGATTCAATCCTGCCTTTCAAGAATTGAGCAAAGTCTTGAAAACGGAGCAGGTACTGGCTTTAGAAGCCCATCGGATGAGCCCCTATTCCAACCGGGCCAATGATGTTTCCGTCGTGCTGGATTTGATGATTCATGATATTGATTTATTGCTGGAACTGGCAACTTCCCATGTTGTCCGCCTAACGGCTAGTGGCAGTCAGGCTTCTAATTCTGGCTACCTGGACTATGTGACTGCCACCCTGGGGTTTGCCAATGGTATCGTTGCCACCCTGACCGCCAGTAAGGTAACCCATCGTAAATTGCGCTCAATCAAGGCCCACTGCAAAAGCTCTCTGACCGAAGCCAACTTTCTGAATAACGAAATTTTGATCCATCGGCAGACTACAGCTAACTATGTCACGGATTACGGACAAGTCCTGTATCGTCAAGATGGCCTGATTGAGAAAGTTCACACCAGCAATATTGAGCCGCTCCATGCTGAGCTCGAACACTTCGTGGGCTGTGTTCGAGGGGGAAATCAACCTTCCGTTGGGGGAGAGCAGGGCCTAAAAGCTCTACGCCTGGCCAGTTTGATTGAACAAATGGCCCTTGATGGTCAGGTCTGGAACCTGGGGGACGTTGAATGCTACCTCAATCCGGCTCCAATTCAGGTGAGTTAGTCAGGGGCAATAAAAGGATTAATTAGGGGGAAACCGGAGTTAAACTCCCTCAGCATTGGGGGATTAAGAAGGGCAATTCAGAAACTCGTAGATTTCTCAGACCGGTTCTCAATATCCCGATTTCCCGGAGAACTTGCAGGATGCTTAACACCTTTGAGGTTGATTTTGAGGTTGACTTTAAGGCCAGATCTAAAATTGATTCTCAACTGGGGCCGATGGTTCTGATTCAGGAGGGTTTGCTGGAGATTCGGATTTGTCAGGGGGAAAATCGGTCAACTTAGGGGTCAGATCTTGATTCCAAGGGGAAATAGGGGGCGGTTCATGACCCAATTCAGTTTGAGGAGGGACGCTAACTGAACGGTTGACCAATCCTGGAGAATCAGACAACAGTTGTTGCTGGGGTTGCCAGCGATCTAGCACATCCTCCATCAGGGCCCCCTCAATCCAGGTTTTCATCACTACAGCCAGGGGTAGGGCTAACACTAAACCCAAAAACCCAAAGAACCGGGCAAAAAAGAGTTGGGCGATTAAGGTTGCCGCCGGCAAGAGAGATATCTGTTTCTGCATCACCATGGGGCTGAACCAATAGCTCTCCAGATTTTGAATCACCACATAGGCCACAATCACAATCAGGGCTTTCCAGGGAGCCTCTAGCAATGCTACAGAAACCGGAAAGATCACACTGGCAGTGGGGCCAATATTGGGAACGAAGTTAAATACCCCAGCCAGTAATGCATGGGCAAAAACAAACGGAATTTGCAGGGTGATTAAGCTGATAGCCGACAAAGTGGCAATAAACATAGAATTAATCACAATTCCCCCCATCCATTGCAGCAGCGAGGCTTCACACCGGGAAAACAACTCGTCAGCCCGCCGTCGATAAAACGAGGGAAATAGCCGCAGGATCACCTGTCGATAGGATTGGGGATTGACCACAAACATCAAAGTCAGAATCAGCACCAGGAGAAATTGCAGCAGGCTGGTGAGGGAATTTGAGAAGAAGGCAAAGAAGTTTCCCAGGACATTTTGCGCCAGGGGGCCTGCCTGCTTGGCAATTGTGGGGATATTGGGAAGCTGGATTTCCAGGTCAGGTAACCAGTCGGGGGGATTTTGCAACAGGTCATTGCCCCAGCGAGTCAATTGCTCAAACCCCACTGGAACTAACTCAATGAGTTGCTCAAACTGAGTCAAGAAAGGAGGCAAAATGACCCGTAGGATCAATGCCCCAATAGAAACCACCAGGCTGACCGCCACAAGGACGGACTGACCCCGCTTCAATCTGGATCGCTGCAGCCTGCGAACCAGGCTATTCAGGGCAATGGCTAGAATCACTGCCGTGAAAATCAGCAGCAAAATCTGGCGGAATTGCCACAAAACAACCAGGGCAATAACCAAACAGAGAAACCCAACCCAGTCTGCAAGTTTCACAGGTGACCTCCTAATCCTGGGGAAAAATAGCCAGAGAACATTGAATCAGAGTCCGGTGAGATTCCACCAATTGCGATTGTTCTGGCCAGAACAATCGGGGCAATTTCTCTAGGGCAAACCAGTGAAGTTGATAGGATTTGTAGAGATCCGTAGGAACCCCCTCCACCTGCTCTGTAGTGAATAAAAAGTAATAGATTTTTTTCCAGGCCGTCTTAGATAGATTCAGCCGTTCTCGAACGCCCAAATCCGCTATTAGTTGAAGCTCTGATAAACCAGCTTCCTCGGCAATTTCCCGGCGGGCTGCCTGTTCAATCGTTTCTCCTGGATCAACATGGCCTTTAGGCAGGACAAAACCAGGTCGATCAGGCCCCTCTTCAATCAAGGCCAGATAAATCCTCCCAGCCTCACCCCGCACCACAATGCCTCCTGCCGAAATCTCCGTCGGCAAATCAGGGTTCAATACAGCGGAGACTTGATACCAACTCTGATCGATGACAAATTCATCCATTGCTCAAACCTACTGAGGTTGACACTTGCCGGCCCGAATCAATCCAACTCGACGGGAGATCGCTTCATCCCGAGAAGTAAAAGGCCCCCACTGGTTGAGGGTGTTGGTTGAAGAGTCAGTCCGATCTATTGCTCCAGGCATCTGCTCAGCGGAGAAAATATCACAATGACCCGAGGGTTGCTTAACGATGTAAAACTGCAAAGCGGTTAGATTTGCCACGATCTAAGGGGTTATGGATTAAATCGAGTAGAACAGCCGTCTCGGATGTTGGCCAGCAGGCAAGAGTTCAGACAAACTTTAAACGCACTATGTAGGTAATGTAGAATAGCCGAGGCGGCTATCGGCCAGCAGGCAAGTCTAAACCCAATCACGCTTTGTCAGCACTAAACCCTTATGTTCTTGGGGATGAATTCCCAAACTCCGCTTGCGGTTTTTCCAAGATTGATTTAGGACTGCCATAGCAACTTGCCTGACAATCTCCCTAGGGCCCGGGTTATAAAGTTAAGAACCCGCGACAGACTTCAACCCAAGAAGTCACTGAACGTTTCTAGACTTAGAACCCTCTTGAAAAACTACTGCACCTGTCTTGGAGCCGGGAGAGCTGGATTAATAAAGTTGGGTTGGGACAAAATTGAAGTATTGAAAGGATTAATCAAATCTGGCGTGCGAATAAAGGGATCAGTCACGGTTTGCTTCAACATGGCTTCCCGATGAACCTGATTAAAAGAATTGGCATCACTGGCAATATTAGACTCTGGAAACGCATTGATATTTCCAGGCCAGGGAAACGCAATCCCAAAAATAGTAGTCAACTGTCCCAAAAAACTAGTCGCTTCAAAGGAATCTCCAGACACCCGAGTTGCCGCCTCTGTGAATTCTTCAGCAAAGGGCTGAAAATTAGTTTCATCAGCTAGGGCAACAGGAGCAAAGGCGAATAGGGCAGATGCTCCGGCGATCGCTACTCCACCACCCAAAAGCTTAGAATAAATACTCATTTTACAAATTTTCCCTCACTAGATTTGAAGATTTGATCATACTCTTCTCAACACCTAAACTCCAAGTATCATACTAGAGTCCAGCCCCCAATCATATCTGATCCTACCTATCTGAATATTCCAAGTAAGTAGGTGGTTGTAATTAATTGTCAAATGGAAGGAAATCTGGGGCGAAGCCCCAGGAAGGGAGCAGTGCCCCCTTCATCCCTACATTAATCTTCTAATTAATTGCGTCAATCTACTGATTATTCCGAATATTACATCGATCATCGTTTTGACCCAAACCATTGTGTCTAGCTATTGAGTCTAGCCATTAGATCCAATGGCTGGATCCAGATTAATCCAGACTGACCAGCCGTCAGGGTTTGTTGGTATATATTATACTGACTCCCGATAATCTTACCTGTATTATTCATGTCACTGCTTTTTTATGAACTCTCCTCAACCCTTTCCTCAACCTAATCCGCAACTGGCCACAGCCGATCTGAAAATACTCCGGGAGTGGCTTTTAGACTTATTCTGTCGGTTGGCCTATCGAGAGGGGGATTTTACCTTATCTTCAGGCCAAAAAAGTTCCTACTACATCAATGGCAAGCCCGTTACTCTGCATCCTTACGGGGCTCTAGCCATCGGTCGATTACTCTGTAGCTTGCTCCCGGTGGGCACCCAAGCTGTTGCTGGCCTGACCTTGGGGGCTGATCCAATTGTCAGTGCTGTCAGCGTCGTATCGGCTTATAATAATGAACCTGTATTGGGTTTAATTGTCCGTAAGGAAGCCAAAGGCCATGGAACCCAGGCTTATATTGAGGGGCCAGAATTGCCCTCCGGAAGTCCGGTCGTGGTCTTGGAAGATGTCGTAACCACCGGTCAGTCTGCTCTCAAGGCGGTGACTCGATTGCAGGCCGCCGGGTACTCCGTTGAGCAGGTTATCGCCCTGGTAGATCGCCAGCAGGGCGGCAGTGAACTCTATCAAGAGACAGGTTTACAGTTTCAAGCCCTCTACACCATCGCAGATTTGCAGACCCGTCATCGAGAGCTACACCCGGAACTTCAGAGCTAATATAGTTCAGAAAATTGGGGAATAAAAAACTGCTTCTCTGGTAATTTGCAGACCTCTCCAAACTGATGGATGCTGACCTTAACCGATTAATTCAGGGCTTGATACTCTGGCTGCAACAGAGACATGACCACCAGGGAGCGATAGGTGTTTTCCTGCTTGATCGTGTCTCTCAAGATGCCTTCCTCTCGAAATCCCAGGGAACGATAAACCGATCTGGCCCGCTGGTTCTTCACAAAAACGTCAAGCCAGAATCGATGGGCATTGTATTCCTCAAATACCTTTTTCATCAACTGTTGTAACGCTTTTTTGCCATAGCCTTTGTTGGGTTCAGCAATCACAATTCGCTTGAGGAGAATGCCGTGATGTTCTGAAGTTAAGTCATTGAGAATGATATACCCCAAGGGCTTGCGGGAATTCTGCTCAACCATCAGATAGGATTGATCTGGATCCTTTAGGTTGAATAAATGCTCTGGCCGGGTGAACCGCCCGATATAATTGCGAAAATCCTCCCGGTATTCCTGGATCAGGATGAAATCAATATCGGGCTCTGTTGCCAGACGGAGGCAAATCTCAGTCATCTGAATGGAGAATCAGCAGGCATTTTGCTGATCTTACTTTAACATTTCTAATTTGGAGCCTGTCGAACCTTTTACCTGAATGACCCAATCTTCCCCCCGAATACCCTGGCGCGAACGCTTAAATATTTCCCGCTGGGCCATAGCCTATCCCCGATTGACCATTGCTGGCTGGATTGCCATTGCGATCGCCGGATTGTTAGCGTTGAGTAGTTTGAAATATGCCCTGTTTCCGGATGTCACCTTTCCGGTGGTGGTGGTCAATGCCACAGCTCCAGTTGAAACCGCTCTGGCCACCGAAGCTCAGCTTACCCAACCAATTGAGCAGGCGGTTGCGGAGATTGCCGGACTGTACGACCTGCGCTCCACCACCCTGGCGGGACGAACCGTTGTCAGTTCGGCTTTTCTGGTGGGAATGGGTTTGGAGTCTGCCACGGCGGCAGTCAGATCCGCGTTGAATCCCTTGACCTTCCCCACCGGAACCCAATATGAAGTTCTCCCCCTGAATTTGAATGAATCCGCTGCGATTAGTTACGCCCTCTTGAATGAAACTCAAGACCTAGAAGCCTTAGCCCAAATTGCCCAGGCCCAAATCATCCCCAAAATTGCCCAATTACCGGGGGTTCTCAAGGTCAATCTTTTGGGGGAAGGCACGTCCACGGTAGGAAGTCGTGCGGGTTTTTCTGATCCAGTTCTTGCCCAAAATCCCCCAACTTTAGTACGATTCAATGGGAAAAATGCACTAGCATTTCAGGTGATCAAACGGGGGGATGCCAATACCTTGGAGGTGGTCAACCAGGTTGAGGATACTATAAATTCTCTCCGGCAAACCCTCCCCGATATAACGTTTCAATTGGCAGAAACCCAGGCTGAGTATATTCGAGGGGCTACCCAATCTACCATTGATGAACTGGGGATTGGCATTGTCTTAGCCATTGGGGTGATTTTTTTATTTTTAAGGGATTGGCGGGCAACTTTGATTAGCGCGATCGCTATTCCCCTCTCGTTATTGGGCACTTTTATGGTGATGGCGATCGCAGGATTCAATCTGGAAACGATTACGCTACTAGCCCTAGCATTGGTGATGGGAATTGTGGTAGATGATGCGATTGTTGATGTCGAGAATATTGCGCGGCATTTGGCGGCGGGAGAGCCCCCCCGGCAAGCTGCGATTCAAGCTACTGATGAAATTGGCCTGACCGTGAGTGCTTCCACCCTGACCATTGTGGCGGTTTTTCTGCCGGTTGCCTTGATGGGAGACGCTTTAGGACAATTTTTTAAACCCTTTGCCTTGACGATTTCAGCGGCGGTTTTGATTTCCCTTTTAGTGGCTCGCACCTTGTCTCCCGTGCTGGCAATGTATTGGCTGAAGGGCAAGACTAATGGCAGAAACATCAATACCGTCAGCATCGAGGAAACTTCTGGAGTCCCGGCTGATCTGCTGTCATTGACCCAACCCTATCAACGATTACTGCAATGGTCACTGGGGCATCGGGGTTGGGTGATCGGTCTGGCTATTCTGAGCTTGATCGGGGGAATGGGATTGGTTCCCCTGGTACCCCAGGGATTTTTACCCAAACTTGATCGGGGGGAATTCAACGTGATTTACACTACAACATTGCCGAATCTTCCCGGTAATCTTTCGGGCAATTTGCCCTCCGAACCTCAGGGGCAAGCGGCGGCTTCCCTTAAAACCCTTGCCCCAACGGAGGACACGAGCTCTTCGGGTTCCCCGTTGCCAACGGAGGAACTGGGCCAGCCAATTCCGGTTAATGGGCCAGGGGCCTCCCCTGGAGGGTTTAGCTGGATTCGGGAACTAGCTCGCAATCCGGTAAAATTTCTCCTGCGGAGAACTCGCAACTTGGGGGAAGAGATTGAAACTACAATTCTGAATCAGCCCGGGGTGGAGTCAACCTACACTGTTATTGGTCTGCGGGGACAACCCAACAAAGGCAAAATCTACGTCAAGCTCAAGGACGAGCGGCAACTAACCACCGCCGCCGCTCAAGATCAAATTCGGATCGCCCTGCCTGAAATTCCAGATGTCAGCGTGAGTGTGGAAGACATTCAATTTGTGGAAACTGGAGATGAAAAACCCCTGCAAATTGTTTTGGTCGGGGAAGATATTCAAGCTTTGACCCAAGCAGCCCAAGGGATTCAACAGAAAGCCGCCCAGGTTCCTGGATTGGTGGATGTGGGAGCAACGGGGTCAGAGAATCTAGCTGGGTCAATCAATCAAATTCAGCATTTTCAACGGCAGCGAGCCGCCTATGTCACCGCTAACCTGAGTCAGGATCAACTGTTGGGAGATGCAACGGCAACATTAACTGCCCTAGCTCAGCCTCTCCTGCCTCCGGGGGTAACCCTGAAACTGACGGGGGATTCTGCTCGGATTGGTCAGGTGTTGCGGAGTTTTGCCCTGACTCTGACTGTTTCTGTGGTCTTAATGTTGGGGGTATTGCTGCTCACCTTTGGGCGATTTCTGGAACCTCTGGTGGTGGGCTTGTCCCTGCCCTTGTCCATGGTGGGGGCCATGGTGGCGTTGCTGATAACCCAGAGCGATTTTGGGATTATCTCCGTAATTGGGCTGATTTTTCTGTTGGGATTACTGGACAAAAATGCGTTGCTGATTGTGGATTATATTAACCAACTGCGACGGCAGGGGTTGAATCGCACCGATGCTATTCTGGCCATGGGACAGGTGAGATTGCGACCGATTTTTATGACAACCCTCTCAACCATTTTGGGAATGTTACCCGTTGCTTTAGGATTGGGCACAGGAAGTGAACTGCGTCAGCCCATGGCTGTGGCGATTATGGGAGGCTTAATCACTTCAGCTTTATTGAGTTTGATTGTGGTTCCGGTGCTTTACACTATTCTAGAAGACAGGTTAGAAAATCGGTTAAAAGATAGGAGGTCGGGATTAGAGTCAAAGTTCAAACGTTAGAATTGAATAGGCACAGCATCAATGTGCATGGCATCAATGTGCAAGGAAGTGATCCATTTCAATGAACCCAGAAGATACCCAAATCCCTGAATCTAGAAAGCCTGTAGCAGACTTTGCGATCGCTTCTGAGATCAATTCTGAGACAGATATTTCTGAGATAGACATGAACAATAATCCCCCTAAATCCCAGAATGAACTGTTTATTGAGCCCCTTACTGAGCCCGCCATTGAACCCCTGATGGAGCCCCTGACAGAGTCCCCAAAAGGGTCTGAGCTTCAACTGGGAAAACCCCTCGACCAGCCTCAGAAACCAAACAAGACCAGTTCAGTGAGCCAGATCAACCTGTCAAACGACCAGCAGGAATTGAATACAGCCCTCAATAATCTGGTGTCAGAAGCCCTCACCCAGCTTGAACAACGCAAACAAACCCTGCAATTGGACGTTGAGAAGCTCGAGCGACGGCGAGATCGGATTCAGCAGGAAATGCGAACTAGTTTTGCTGGGGTTTCCCAGGATTTAGCAATCCGGGTACAAGGATTCAAGGATTATTTGGTTGGGAGCTTACAAGATCTAGCTAGCACAGCGGAACAATTGGATTTGGTTCCTGATCCGGTTCCTGCCGCTCCAGAGCAAACGGTTAGATCAACTAAAAAACGCTCAACTCCAGAAGCCCCCCCTACGGCAATAATGCCCCAATTCACAGAACAAGGCTTCCAAGAGCAAGCTCGTCAGATTCGCCAACTACTCGATCAATATCGCACTACCCCTGACTATTATGGCCCGGCCTGGCAACTGCGTCGCACCTTTGAGCCGATTCATGCCAAACGGGTAGCCAACTGGTTTTTTGCCCAGGGAGGACGGGGAGCCCTGCGAACCATGGGCAGCCGTTTGCAGAATATTCTGATTACTTCAGCCATCATCTCTATTCTACGAACCCTCTATGATCGCCAACTTTGTACCCTGATTTTAGCCAATACCCCAGAGCGTCTAGGAGATTGGAGACGGGGTTTACAGGACTGTCTGGGGATTGATCGGCGAGATTTTGGCCCAGAACAGGGTATCGTTCTATTTGATGATGCGAATGTGGTGGCTCAAAAGGCAGATCGTCTCGTCCAGCAGGGCAAGTTGCCCCTGATTATTGTGGATGACTCTGAGGATAAAATCAGTTTATCCTTGCTGCAATATCCCCTGTGGTTGGCCTTTGCCCCCGAGCCCTCAAATCAACCGCCTGCCCCTGTTGATCAGTTCTAGATTGTATGTCTAGACCGTAATGTTCAGATCAAATCCTCCTAGTTATGCCGGATTATTGCCATCATCCTGTTTCAGGCTGTATTCCTCTAGTTGCTGGGCTAAGATTGCTTCTCCAATTCTGATTTCATCCGTTCTAGGGTCACATGCATCTGACCAAACATTTGATCGGGAGTTATGCCAAATTGACCAAGTTGATTTCTCAGTTGATCCAGGGTCATCTGTGCCATGAAATCTTCAGACAATTCAAACCGTTTCATGAAAATATGATAGCGCTCCAATACAGCTTCCATCTGCTCAATGTAAAGTTTTTTGCCTTCTCGATCAAACTTTCCATAGTCCCCGCCTAAATTAACCAAAGACTGGTAATCCTCGAATAATTGCCTGGCTTCCTGTTGAATAATTTCCGAGTCAAAGAATCCCATCACTAACCTTATTATTTAACTAATTTGCTAAAACTAATCTGCTAAAATATCCATTCAAAGCCATCCACAAAGTCTGGATAAAGCTGGGTTTCACCCTATTTTAACAAGATGTTCAGGGACATTTATTCCCCAAAGAAGTCGCAATTGCCGTACAGTTTTCAAATGAAACCCTCTCCAGCCCATGCTCATTCACCTCGATTCAACTGATTCACACAATCAAGCATCATTCAGCTTTTTAGCTCAATTCATCGAACCCAGTCGTTCCAGGGGCCAGAATCGGAAAATGGCTCGACCGATGATATTCTGACCGGGAAGAAACCCCCAAACATGGGAATCATTGCTATCGTTGCGATTGTCTCCCATAACAAAATACTGACCTGCCGGAACTTCTACAGGATTTAACTGATATTCAGGCGGTTCGGCAATATAAGCTTCACCCAACACTTGTTGATCCAGATAAACTTCACCGTTTTTAACCTCAATGGTTTGTCCCGGTCGGCCAATAATTCGTTTGATAAACGCTTGATCTGCGGTGTATCCGGCGGCCCGAAGTTGCTGGGGTGGGGCAAAAACCACAATGTCTCCTGGCTGAGGCGATCGCCAATTGTAAGAAACCTTTTCAACCAGGAGGCGATCGCCAATTTGTAAAGTAGGAACCATTGAATCTGAGGGAATGTAGCGAGGTTCAGCAATAAACAGCCGAATCAGCAGAGATAACCCTAAAGCTGCCATCAGAATCAAAAAATTTTCCCGCTGACTTTGCCAGAGAGTCTTCTGAGGTTTCTTTTCGGAGATCTGATTAGCCATCTTGGGGCTGAGCTTTTGGTTTTCCACTGACATAGTTCAATTCTCTAGGTCTAGAGTGATTTTTCTTAACTTTAACTCTAACCCTAACTCTAACCTTAACCTTTCCTGGTTTGCTTCGGGCCCATAGCCAGAGATTAGATATCGGATTAGCATGAACATAACAGCCATTCGCTTTGGAGAGCAACTCAGCCAGGCCAATAAACCGGAATAAATTTAAGATTGAAGCGACTGGTCAGAGAATTCAGCAGAATCTCTTGTTAACCTAGTTCTTTAGTTTTTCTGTAGGGTTTTTCCTATTGCTAAAGTATGGGAGTGGATGGCCTATCCCGCTAACCCACCCTCAAAACTCCTACATCCCTCACGGGATTGAAAATCGCTGTAGGCGCTTGGAGCAAATCAAGTGAAACAGCCGAGACGGTTGGGTTATGACAGGCCAAATACTTGCACCACAAGACTTTCATCTGATTTACTTATTATTCCTTAGCTTTTCTCCTTGGAAGATTGATGAGGGCCATGGAAACGAATCCCCAAAAATACATCGTAGAGAAATCCCCAAAAATCCCTGCCCTGAAATATTCCCAAGGTTTGCGGGGAGCCT
Source organism: Oscillatoriales cyanobacterium RM2_1_1 (assembly GCA_012033335.1). Lineage (GTDB taxonomy): Bacteria > Cyanobacteriota > Cyanobacteriia > Cyanobacteriales > Microcoleaceae > JBHJGO01. Next base: position 24,411 of record JAAURB010000049.1, on the reverse strand, counting down.
TTGGTATCTAGCAACGGTTTCATCGCCTCGTAGGTGGGCTTGTAGTTGTACCAGGGAATTGAGGGCCAAAGATGGTGAATCAGATGGTAATTCTGGCCCAGAATCAGAATATTCAGGATTGGGCTGGGATAAACTCGGGCATTTTTCCAGCGATCGCGATCGTGAAACGGACGATGGGGCAGATAGTCAAAAAATAACCCCAGGGCAATCCCCACCACCAGAGCCGGAGAAAACCAGTAATTTAAAATGAAGCCAATAAAGCCGTAATCAATCCCAATCCAGACAATCATCACCACAAACAGACGACTCAGAAACCACTCCAGCAATTCATACTTGCGCCAGAGTTGGCGCTTGAAGAAAAAGATTTCATGGTAGAAAAATCGGGCCGCAATCATCCACAGGGGCCCCCCTGTGGAAACAAAATGGTCAGGGTCGTTGTCTGGATCATTAACATGGGCATGATGCTGCATGTGTACCCTCGTAAACACTGGAAAGGCAAACCCTAACATTAGTGCACTACCATGGCCCAAAATTGCATTCAAGGTGCGGTTGCGATGAGCCGAATGATGGGAGGCATCATGAATCACTGTGCCAGCAATATGCAAAGCCAATACATTGATACAAAAGCAACTCCATCCTGGCCAATCCCAGCGCCAGTATCCCACGGTGGACAGGAAAATCAAGGCAACTGCACCCAGGAACATCAACAGGTTTGTACTCAACCCCCCTGCCGGGACTAATAACTCTTTGGGGACAGTTAATGGTGTTACAACCTCCGGCATTTCCGCTCAAACTCCATCCATCTCAACACTGTATTTTAGGCAACAACTCACAGACTGTAAAGTTTCGTGAAAAAAATGAACAAACCCTCAAAACTTTAGAAGCCACACTCAATTTACCTGAAGAAGGAGCAAAATTCTATGGCATTTTCATCAAAGTCTATGGGAGTGGGTTTTCAGCAGTCCTTGAAAATTCTCAGTTTCTCCCTCAGCCTCCCCTTGCTGCTCACCGCCGGCAGTGCCAATGCCCAATTTGTCCAGGGCAACTCTGGATCAAGTCTGACTCAATGGTTCCCGCGATTTGAAATTAATGGTTTAAGAATTGATCAAGGGGTCAATACCCAGGCCCAAACTCCCCCAGAAGATGTCTGGGATGTCAATCAGATTCCTGTCCCAGAGCCCTCTCAACCTCAGGTCGAGACTCCAGCCCCGGGAGATGCCACTACCATTGAGGCCGATGGGGATCCCCGATTCGTCTGCAACGTGGTCAACAATCAATACACAGTAATGTATTATCCTCCCAGCCAGGGGGGTCAGAGTTATCCCTGGGCTGTGCCCGGTTATATGGGGGGTGGATGGACTCCTGAACGCCGCTGTGGGGAGATTGCTCGCCGCTTAGAATCCTATCGACCTGACGGTTTGTCTGAACTGATGACCAATGTGGAAAATGGTTACAATACGATCTGTGCCACCACAGAAGATGTCCCGGGTTGCCGGATTGTCTTAACGGTTCCCCAGGGAGAAGATCCGGTTACCGTGCGCGATCGCATCTTCCAAAACCTGGTGGTTGCCGATAGTGGCAACTCTACCCAAGGGGTCTTGACCTTCACCGGGGATGAGTCAGGAACCGGGATTTTGCGAGGACTGTTTGGTCGCCCTGGTTCCAACCGTTCTACCGGGATTAACCTGAAGCCTTTCCTGGATCCCCAGGACGGTGGATCTGGTCTCAAGCTTCGATAGTTCCAGTTCCAGAACCTTGAACAGTGTTATTGAACTGATCAGGGGTTCGGGGGGCCATCAGTCCCGCGCTCTAAGGGAACAGTGAGCGTCGGGATCTATGGACTCCCCGGGCTAGTCAATGCCCCAGCGCTAGGCGGACGCGCGCTACGATGGGGATAAGACAGGCATTTACCGTTGACCATGGCTTGCGGTAGTAAACTATAGCTATGTTGACATCGTGAGGTTGGGAAGTCGGCGCTATCTGTAGGGTCAAGGTTGGAAGGATGTCACATTCAGCCGAAACTTAAGATCAGACTCCAGGGTCAATGATCAGAGTTGTAGAAGTCAGGGAGGACAAGCAAGTGCTAAACAAAGCTTTAATATTCGGTGGATTAGGATTAGCATGGATTCTCAGTAATCCTCACGCCATATGGGCTGAAGCCAAGCCGCAAGCCGAGACAGAACCTCAGGTTGGAACAGAACCAGCCGAAACCGAACCTCAAGCTGAAATTCCCCAGAACTTTGCAGAATGGTGTGCCCGACGAGAAAGCTTACCGGCAGCAGCGAAACGAACCGTCAGCGTGATTTTGCAGCAGGTGGGAACCTACAACTGCGATCGCGCCTCAGAAACGCTCTCTACCATCACCCATTTAGACTTGAGCACCAGTCAGCTCATTGATCTCACCCCTTTGCAATCCCTGGAGAGCTTAAATTCCTTGCGGTTAATCAACAATCAGATTTCTGATCTGAGTCCTCTAGCCCCGCTCAAAAAGCTGACGGTGCTTGACCTCAGCTACAACCAGATTAGCAACGTGGCTCCGCTCAAATCCCTGGAAAATCTGAGAGCCCTAAACCTCAGCTACAACAACATCTCTGATGTGGAGCCCCTCAACTCCCTATCTGACCTGAATGAACTGAATCTCAACAACAACAACATCACCAGCATTGGCTCCCTCAAATCCCTAGAAAGCCTGACCTATCTGTTTTTGCGGGGAAACCCTATTGCCGACAGAACCTGCCCGATCAACCCCAAATATATTTGTCAGTTTCAATCTGAGACCTCTCAAGAGACCTAAAGAGAGTATCCCACTCTACCCATCCCACCCTACAATAGAGGAAATCCCTTAGAAGTTCTTTGAGTAGGAGATTGAGCAATGAATGAGAACGAAACTGGAAATGTCCCCAAGGAGTCGGCTCTTGTTGAAACCCCCTCTACTGAACCAGTGAAGCCCACAACTGAAGAAATACAACAGAGCACAGCAGAGGTCTTAGAGGCGATCAAGCGCTTGGTGCAATCTGAAATGCGGACAGCCGGGGAATTTACCCGGGAAACCTATGTCAAAGCGATGAATCAAGCCAGGGATACCATCGAAAAAATTCGGGTGATCGACCAGGAAGAAATTGAAGCCTCCTTCCAAAATCTAGAAACTAAAACCGAACAAAACTGGCGAGATCTGGTAGAAGATCTGGCGGATTTCAGCGATCGCATTGCTGGTGCAGCCCGAGCCGCCTGGCAAGTTTTGACCGAACCTCGAGACAAAGACAAACCATAAGGACTATGGATCAAATAGAGGGGAATAGCCGTCTCGGCTGTTTCTCAGCAGGCAAGATGCCTGCAACATAGGATTTAAAATTTATTTGATAGATATTTCTGATAGATATTTCCTAACAGGCACCTTGCCTGCTCCATCGGCAGTAGCATAAGATTCAGTAGCACAATTCAGTAGCACAAGTTGCGGCTAGGACATCCATGAATACGGCATTGATCACAGGAGCATCCTCGGGTATTGGAGAAACCTTTGCCAGAGAACTAGCAGCCCAAAATACTAACCTGATTCTGGTCGCCCGTTCCCAGGACAAACTGGACCAGCTTGCCCAGCAATTACAAACTCAACATCCCATTCAAGCGGAAGTGATTGTTCAGGATTTGACCGCGCCGGGAGCTTGTCAGAGTGTGTTTGAACGGGTAATGCAGCAAGGATTGCAAGTGGACTTGCTGATTAATAACGCGGGTTTTGGTGACTATGGGAACTTCACTGATCGCCCCCTAGAAAAGCAAGTGGCCATGATTCAGCTCAATGTCACCGCCCTGGTGGAACTGACCCATTTGTTCCTGCCGGGAATGAAGCAGCGTCAGTCCGGTGGGATTATTAATCTGGCTTCCATTGCCGCATTTCAGCCCCTACCCTATATTTCAGTCTATGCCGCCACCAAAGCCTTTGTACTCAGCTTCACCGAGGCAATCTGGGCCGAGAATAAGGATTCCGGTGTCCAGCTCTTGGCCCTCTGCCCAGGGCCAACGGAGTCCAGCTTTTTTGAAGTGGCCGAATTTCCTACCACATTCAATGGCAAAACCACGGATTATACCCCCGCAGAAGTGGTGGTTAGAGAGGCGCTAAAGGCATTGAAAAAAAACCAATCCAATCTGGTGACTGGGGGTTTAGGCAATCAAATCGTGGTTAATCTATCTCGCTTTTTTCCCCGAGAAACTATCGTCAGTCTGGTGGAGAAACAGTTCAGGGCCACTTAAATCGGTAAGTTCTTTTTAGGAAATCCCCCAAGTTCGATACTATTCAGGTTATGCATTGGCTAGATTCAGGATCAGAGCATAGGGGCGCAGGTAAATTAAATTCACAGTTGCATGGGAATATGGAAATATACGGATATTAAACTGCGCCGCCTAATCTATCGGGTAGCAAATTCTATAAGGTGTAGCTTGAGAAAGCTTGAACCCTGAGTCAATCATCTCTTCGCATTCAAATTACCAAGCCCATGACCCAACAATGGAAATACTCAACCCTAATCTTCCTTGGATTAGTTGCCCTGACTCCAGCCTCAGCCATTGCTGAATCAGAATCTCAGCCTTTGAATCCTGAAGTGGCTCCGCTGGAGAATCCCAGGCTAATGGCTCCAACTGTTCCCCAGGTAACTGAAGCTGAACTCCGAGCGGCTTGCAGTGCCAAGCGTTATGATTTACTACCTATTCCTTTTTCGGATGTTTCATCAACAGACTGGGCCTTTGAAGCAGTGATGAATCTTTATTATTGCATTGGTTTGCCCCCAAGTTTTAACCCTCAACGTTCCGATTCTTAACGCTCTGATTCTTGACGCTCCGATGTCCAGTAAAAAAACCCGTTAGTAGATCTGGTAATTCTAGTAATTTTAGTAATTAGAAAGTTCCTGGGTAGCTTCCTGTTTCATCTTTTTCCGAAGAGAAATTGGAGCAATCACTTCTCCGTGCGATCGCCAATCCCGCAATTGCATCAGGACATTAATGTCTCCGCTGCGAATCCAGACCTGATAGTAGAAGTCCTTGGGGGGACGAATTTGAACCAGATTCAAAAGTGCTTGTTGTTCTTCTGGCTTACCGTATCGTTGAATGATAATCGGCAGATCCTGATATTTAATCAGTTTGAAGGTAGGATGATGTTCAGCATCATTGATGTACCAGCGAGCAAACCAGGCTCCAAATCGGAGAATCAATAACTCTCTGGGTTGATGAAAATTCAAGCCCCAAGCTTCCTGAAGTGCAGCCTTAACCTGAGCCACCCTGGGCAATTTTTTCTGTTGCTGGAGTTCTTTTAAGTCTGAGGGCACTTTAGAATTGTTCCAGTCTAGAATTGTGAGCTGTTTAGATGTGATCCGATCCAGTCGATAATTATGCCAGCCAAACTGATTGTAGGGATCAGTTCCATAGGCGCTCAGGTACTTAGTCCGTCGGGCATAGTGCAGGCAAACAGGGTAGACGACTAGCTTCACCCGGCGATCTTCCTGGGGCAGCCAAGAGTCAAACTGAACCACTCCCCCATCAGGAGTTTGCCAGAGATCCTCAAGTTGCCGTTGATAAAAATCAACTCGACCTTGAGATTGACTGGAGAGGATCGAGTCCAGGTGAATAAAGGTTCGATTCTGAGTGGTAGAAGATTTTTCTATTAGATGTTCCCGCAAAGTCTGAGTCATTTTCGCCAGACTCGGCTCGGCAAATGATACCGACTCTAAAATCTGTAACAGTTGACTCTTATGGGCTTCTGGAAGTACTGGCAATCCTGGGGTCTCCTCAGAACTGGTGGCCAATTTGGGCCAATCCGATGAGGGACAACAAACGTAACTACCTGCGGCTAATTTCCGCAGCCATCCCATTTTCTCCAGATGCTTTAGATCATCCCGAATGGTGCGATGAACCGTGGCAAAGGGCAGATCTTGTAACTGTTCACCCAGTTCTGCCGGTGTCCACGCGGTCAATTGCTTGACCTCCTGCTGCCAACTAGTCATCTCCTTTGGGGAAACGCTAATTTCCAGGCAGTTTTGGGCAGTTTGATGACATAGACAACTCAGATCAGAACATTGAGAGGTGATCTGCCGAGCACTGAGGCGATCGCTCATTGGATGGGTAGTGGCAAACAGGCGATCGCGAATGTCAGAATAGGTAAATGGTTGGGGCAAATCCGCAGCCCAACTCACCTCTGAACCATAGAAGCAGTTCAACAGGATCCATAGACGGATAGACCGTTGTAGCCGACTAGCCAGACGACCTGCAGCTAGCCATTGTAAAACTTCAGGAGTGGGAGCATAGGCGAAGTCAGAAGCCATTTTGTAGAACAGGCCGATTCAACATGGAGGTATCATACCACTTTCCTACTCAGAATTTGCTTGAGTCTCTAAATAGGCTTGATAGACCGCCTGAACGTTGTACCAGTTGAGAAAAATCCGGGCGACTTCCAAGGCCAGTTGAGATTTTCCCTGATCAATCAGCCATTGCAGCAAGCCCGCCATCGTTCGCTCATTTAAAACTCCACCCAGGGATAAGGTTCCCCAGAGAATTTGATGCAGAAACGTCATCTGAATCATCATCCGGACTTCCCAGGTGGGATGTTTTTGATAGAACACCACTCCCATCCTACCCCGCTGAATTTCTCGATCGATTAACTGGGGTAATTGCTTTAATGAAAAAGCGGGATGCCAGTGATAGCCAACAGCTTCCGGACATTTGATAAGTTTTAATCCCAGCTTTTTGAGCCGAACTCCTAGTTCTAAATCTTCCCAACCATACTGTTGAAATTGCAGGTCAAATAATCCAACTTCAATTAACCAGTGACGGGCGATCGCCACATTTCCAGTTGCAAAGTAAGCAGCGGAAAAATCAGTGATTTTATAGGGTTCAGCCGTGGGGTTTTCAAAGTTGGCGGTATTGATGACTCGACCATAGGTGAACACTTTGCCGGAGCTTAATTGGGCTTGGGCTAACCTGTTGGCATGGCTTTGCAGGAAGGTTTCTGTTACCACTAGGTCACTGTCAATAAATACAATTGTGTCTCCTTTGGCCCATTCAACACCTAAATTTCGGGCGGCGGCGGCACCTTGATGCAGTTGGGAAAAGTGACGCACATGGGGAAATTCCAGGGGGTGGTTTTCTAGCCATGGAATTGTCCCGTCTGTGGAGCCATCATCGACTAGAATAATTTCGTAATCAGTCACTAAATTTTCATACACTTGATGCTCCAGAGCCTTCAAGCATTTTTCTAGAATCGGGAGGCGATTGTAAGTCGGAATGACAACACTAAAAAACACAGGATTTTGGAATGTTCAGGTTTGAGGATTTAACTTTTAACTTTATAATTCTCAATTTTTAACCATTGATTGCTAACTTTTGATGACAATTTTGAACTTTTAAAAGGGTTGGGAGACCCAAACCCTACGGATTGGTTTTTGGAAGAGGGTTGGGAGACCCAACCCCTACGGATTGGTTTTTAGAAGGGAACAATCTGTTGCTTGACCATCTCAATCTTTTTTAAAAAATAATCCTCGCCATATTTAAGCTGGGTTGCCAATTCCAACCCGGCCTGGAAAGCAGCCAAGGCCCGCTGAAATGCTTTCTGCTCAAAGTAAATCTGCCCTATATTATCGTAGCTATTCATCATCCCATAGAGATTATAGGACTGCTGGTTGATCAATAACTGAGCTTGATAGAGTTCTAATGCTGTTTCGCCTCGATTTTGGGCCCGGTAAAGTTTTGCCAGTCGATCCAGGGCTTCACTGGCATTGGCAAATTGTTGAATCGTAGTGGCCAGACTGTAGGCTTCCTGGTAATTTTGTCCGGCTTGCTGAAACTGGCCAAGTTGCTCGTAATCCTGGCCAATGGATAACTTCAAGTCTGGAATCGGTTGGGGATTTTGCTGAGTCAGGTAAAATCCCACCAGTTTTTCTTTAGCGGCGATCGCCTGTAGCGGTTGTTGGAGCTGTTCATAGATAAAGGCCAGATTTTTTAAGGATTTAACCTGGCTGGGTTGATCGGTTTCAGCCGATTGAGGATTTTCGCCCTCGACTGGGACGGGCAGGGAAGGTAAGGCTCCGGTTCCCCTGAGGGACTGAACTTCTTGCTGAAGCTCCAACAGGGACTCATAGGTTGCCGCCGCATTGGAATAATCCAACCAGCTCAAATAAACCGCCGCAACCTGGTCTAAGGCCCGTTCTTCCGCTAGAATGGCCTGCTGCTGGCGATAGGTTTCCCGCAGGGTTTGGTAGGTTTGCACCGCCGATTCCTTGGCCCGAACTTCCTCAAAAGCTACCCCCAACCGTTGCAAGAGTTCCAGGTTGACCTCGGCCTGAGGCTGCGCCTGTTGCAGGATTTCATTCAAGCGCTCCGTGATGAATTTCAGGTACAGTCGTTGGCCGTTGTTCCAGGCTACTAACCCAACCCGGCTCAGGGCTTCAATTTCAGGTAAAAGTCCCAAATAGCGCCGTAATCTCAGTTCCCTCGTCCACAGGGTAAAGGCTTGAATCGGGTTGCCATTGGCCAGAGCTGCCGTTGCTTCTAAATTCAACTGATCAAGGGCAGGAATTAGTCCTGCCTGTTGGTCAGAACTGAGCACCTGATTTGAAGCCGGAGGATTGGGCAGCAGGGGATCGGGTTCAGTGCTGTTCAGGGGATTGGGGGAAAACTCATCTAGAACAGGCTGCTCCTGGGATGATTCCGAGCCATCCGTTGCTGCTGGTTTGTTTTGGGCCAGGGTGTTCCCGGCAGATAGGGCCGAGAACAACAGCAGAATACCCGTGAAAACCTGAAAACGAATGCACCAATCTGGCATACATCAATCAATATTAAAGTGTGCGGTTTGTCCCATTCCCTTCCCCATTTCCCCTTGTTCTGATTTCCTTCTGATTTCCTTCTGATGTCCCGACCCTTAGGCCACTGCTGGGGGTTGAGGTTGGAATTGGAACATGGAATAAATCACATTTCGGCGAATGTCCGTCATCATGTCGAGGAAGAGTTCGTAGCCCTCACGCTTGTACTCGATCAACGGATCTTTTTGGCCATAGCCCCGGAGCCCAACGGATTCTCTGAGGGAATCCATCTGCTGTAAATGTTCTCGCCAGAGGGTATCGATTTGCTGCAAGGTAAAGAATCGCTCTGCCTCTCGCATCAGGCCCGGTCGAATCAAATTCACCTGGGACTCTTTCAGATCATAGGCATTGCGGAGTTGTTCCTGAAGGAACGTGATGACTTCATCGACATTCAGGTCAACCATTTGATCGGCGGTCAGGTCTTCTAGCAGGTAGACAAACTCTTTAGATTTAGACACCACACTTTCTAGATCCCATTCCTCCGAGGGCAGTTCCGGATTGATGTAGGCATTGACAATATCCTCCATGGTTTGTTCCCCATAGCGAATCACCTGCTCTTTCAAATCCTGACCCTCCAATACCCGCCGCCGTTCGGCATAGATGGCCCGCCGCTGGTTGTTCATCACCTCGTCGTACTCGAATACCTGCTTGCGGATGTCGTAGTAGTAGGTTTCTACTTTCTTCTGGGCGTTTTCCAGGGAACGGGTCAAGATGCCGGATTCAATCGGCATATCTTCCTCAACTCGAAACGCTTCCATCACCTTGGCCACTCGATCCCCGCCAAAAATTCGCAGGAGGTTGTCCTGCAAACTCAGAAAAAATCGGGTTGATCCAGGATCCCCCTGGCGACCGGCCCGACCCCGAAGCTGGTTATCAATCCGCCGGGATTCATGGCGCTCTGTACCAATCACATGCAATCCCCCCAACTGCACCACTTCATCATGTTCCTGGGTGGTGTACTGTTCGTATTCGGCCACGATCAGGTTGTAAACCTCTCGCAATCGCTGGATCACCGGGTCAGTGGTAGGGGCTTTTTCGGAGGCGATCGCCAGTTTGTCTTCAGCCAGGAGCTCTGGCAGGCTGCGCTCTCCATATTGATTCACCGCAAAGTCAACGGCTTCCCGGAGTTTTTGCTCGGTGGTTTTGGAGAGGTCGATGGGAAATAGTTGAGAGCCAACTTTCCAGGATTTTTCTTTTTTCTCCAAGGAAAATCCCTGGGCCTGGGGACGTTTGCTGCCCATTCCCCGAGGTAGGGCCAGTTCTCGTTCGTCTTCCGGTTTGACAATCCGGGGCATGAAATATTCCCGCAATTTGAGTCGAGCCATATAGTCGGCATTGCCCCCCAGAATAATATCTGTTCCCCGTCCAGCCATGTTGGTGGAGATGGTTACGCCACCTTTGCGCCCTGCCTGGGCGATAATCTCAGATTCTCGTTCCACATACTCTGGCTTGGCATTGAGCAAGTTATGGGGAATCTGGCGCTGCTGCAACAGATGGGACAGCAATTCTGATTTTTCGACGCTGGTGGTTCCCACCAGGGTGGGGCGGCCATCATTATGCATTTCAGCACATTCATCGGCGATCGCATTCCACTTGCCATCCTCAGTTTTGTAAACCATGTCCGACAGGTCTCGCCGACCCGTTGTCCGGTTCGTGGGGATAACGGTAACCCGCAGATTATAAATCTTCTCAAATTCTGCTTCCTCGGTTTTGGCGGTTCCCGTCATACCGGAGAGCTTGGGATAGAGCAGGAAAAAGTTCTGATAGGTAATTGTCGCCAGGGTTTGGGTTTCGGGCTGAATTTCTACTCTCTCCTTGGCTTCAATCGCCTGATGGAGTCCGTCACTCCAGCGCCGTCCCTGCATCACCCGACCGGTAAACTCATCAACGATGACAACTTCACCCTCCCGGACGATATAGTTGACATCCTTGATGAACAATTCCTTCGCTTTCAGGGCATTAAAAATAAAGTGGGCCCAGGGATTGCTGGGATCATAAAGATCTCTCACCCCAAACAACTCCTCAGCCTTAGCAAAGCCCTCATCTGTCAGCAGTACATTTCGAGCTTTTTCATCGACCTCGTAATGTTCCTCTGTCTGCAGAGCATTGGCAACCTGGGCCGCCTGCAGATATTTTTCACTGGGGCGCTCCACCTGACCTGAAATAATCAGGGGAGTCCGGGCTTCGTCAATCAGAACAGAATCCACCTCATCAATAATGCAATAGTTGAAGGGGCGCTGCACCACATCTTCCATGGCTGTGGCCATGTTGTCCCGCAGATAGTCAAAGCCAATTTCACTGTTGGTGGCATAGGTGATATCGCAGCCGTAGTTCTTCTGGCGTTCGTCGGGGTTCATCCCTTGCTGAATCAGCCCCACCGTCAGACCCAAAAACCGATGAACCTGCCCCATCCACTCAGCGTCCCGTCTGGCCAGGTAGTCATTCACCGTCACCACATGCACCCCATGACCTGAAAGGGCGTTCAGATAGGCAGGCAGAGTCGCCACCAGGGTCTTGCCCTCCCCCGTTTTCATCTCAGCAATCTCACCGCCATGGAGAATCATGCCCCCCAGCAATTGAACATCAAAGTGGCGCATTCCCAATACCCGCAGGGCGGCCTCCCGAACTACCGCAAACACTTCAGGGAGAATTTCACCGAGAATCTGTTCTCGCTCCTCGAGGGACGTGGCTTTAGCGACGATCTGCTTGAACTCTCCAGTCTTCCCCCTGAGCTCTTCGTCAGATAGGGCATGGATTTCTTCTTCGAGGACATTGATGTCCGTAATCAACGGCTGATATTTCTTCAGTTTGCGAGCGTTGGGATCACCCAGGAGAGCTTTTAACATGACAGTTTAGATTTTTCTAGTCAGCAAGTCTAAAAATTGATTTCTTTGCTGTTAAGCAGGGCTCAACAGTTGATCGTTAGAGATTGTCAGGGTTTATGGTTCGGCTTCTGGGCAGGATTATTGGCCCATGGCTTGAATCAAGTCTTGAACCCGCCTTAAGCTAGCCTTAAACTGCCTTGAACTGTTCTTGAACTAGCGCTACGAGTATGGCGACAATAAAAGGTTGTTTTTCCTTCAACCTCTTGGGCTGACTCTGAATATTGCCTGACCACTTTAAATTATTAAAGTTGTTTAATTGCTTATTCTAGCAATCGCTGTCCCAAAAACAGAATAGCCCTGACCGAACTCAAGTCCCCCAATCTCAGGTTCCCCAATCTCATGGGGCATTTTGCCATTCTGGAGTCAGCTTGCGAAAATCATAGGCTGATGCCCCCGGATGACAGGTGCCACAGGTCTCCAAGTTAACCGGTTGGGAAAACTCCACCTTGGGATGGAGGGCCTTGAAATAGCGGGAACGGTTGAGGCGAAATGGAACTTGTTCTTCTTTGAGGGTCAACGGTCGAGAAAACAATCGGAGATAGTTCCAGACTAGAACTCGCTGTGGATCTACTAAGGGTTGAATCTGCACCCCGTAGTGTTGGCTATCTTGGAGGAGTTGCTGCCAGGTTTGAGTGGGTAGGGTTTGAGGGGGAACAGCCACATGACAACTCGAGCAATTTTCCAGGTAGAGCTGCTGCCCAAGCTGATATCTTTCGGGGATCCAATCTACTGTTCCAGGGTTGGGAGGTTCGTTGCTGGCAAGTTGGGAGGGGGAAGGAAGTCCGGGACTGGGGAGTGTCATGCCACTCGATTGACTACTGGCCAGACTACTGGCAACACCGCAGACCACCAGAATTAACAAACAAATCGCCCGCCAGGATCCTCGCCATCTAGGGAACTGATGACTTAAAACCCTGTAGGTTGACCGACGATCTGTCTCACTACAATCTGGCTCTCGACAATCCTGCCGATAATGTTGCTTCCGGTTGCCTCGCAATGCCACAGCCTTCGCCCTTACTCCGACTCCTTATCTTGACACACTTCTAGAACCATTCCCTCCCGCGCCACCAATCCTCCTGGAAAAGCAGCCTGTACTTTGGTTTCGATTTGATCCAAAAAATCATCGGTATGGGATGGATCATGTTGATACATGATTACCTGCTTGACTCCAGCCTTTTGGGCAATCTCGACCCCAACTTCCCAGGTTGAGTGTCCCCAACCGACTTTGGAGGAATGAGCGCTATAGTACTCTTCATTGGTGTAAGTGGCATCGTAAATCAAAACATCAGCATTGCGGGCTAAGCGCAGGACATTTTCATCAAACCGATCTGCAAAATGTTCAGTATCGCTACAGTAAGCTACTGTATGGTTTTCCCAGGTGACTCGATAGCCAATGGCCACATTGGGATGATTTAATGGGGCCGTTTCAATCATGATTCCATCCGCTAAAGTCACCGTATCTCCGGGAACAATGTCATGAAATTTCATCTCGGCCTGCATCAAATGCAGGGGCACTGGGAAATTGGGATGCACCATCTGATCAGATAAAGAATCCTCAATGGTGCTACCATCTGGGCGATCGCCCCATAAATATAAAACCGATTGACTGGAATAAATCCAGGGATGAAAAAAGGAAAGCCTTGGATGTGATCCCAGTGGGTGTGGGCAAAAATATGTGGGCTTCGATTGGCATGGATTTGAGTAAGTCCAGCCCCAGTAGTCGCAGCCCAGTGCCCCCGTCAAAAATCAACCGCTGTTTCCCAACCCGCATTTCAACGCAGGACGTATTGCCCCCGTAGCGAATGGTCTGGCTGCCCGGTGTAGGAACACTGCCTCGAACACCCCAAAACTGGATATGAAATCCATTTGACTCTTGTGAAGATTTCTGGGAAGAGGAATCAGAGACTGGCATTGTCCTTTAATAAATGGGAAGTTGAGAGAATAGATTGTTGACGACAAACTCAGTTCACATCATAAACCGAAGCCAGCACCGCAACTTTACTCCAGGTTCCATAACCTTGACTAGTCTTTCTATAGTCTGCCTATAGTCTTTTCACAATGTTTCTATAATCTATCTGGAAATCTATCTGGAACGCTTTTTAAGCAGTTCTCTAAAAATCCCTGGATAATTGGTTTTACTTAGAAACATTGTAGCCTTGAATTTCTTCAATCTGGTTGTCCTGATTGACAAAAACCACTCGAGGAGAATGGCCCTCTAATTCCTCGGGCAAAAGCTGGCCATAGGTCATAATGATCAAGCGATCCCCAGGCATTCCCAGGCGGGCGGCGGCACCGTTAAGCTCAATGGCTCCGGAATTAGCCAACGCCGGAATGGCATAGGTAATCAACCGCTCCCCATTCGACAGATTTAAAACCTGCACCTGCTCATGGGTCAGAATTCCGGCGGCCTCAAGGAGCACCCGATCAATACTGATACTGCCCATGTAATGCAAGTTTGCCCCCGTCAGTCTACAGTTGTGAATTTTTGCTAGCAAAAATGTTCGGTACATGATCGGCAAGATCGAGTAATCGTCAATGACCTAGATGTTTCAGTTTCTATGGATAATGTACTGCACTGCCTGTCCTGAGAAGATCCCAAGGGAATTAGCTAGACAAACCCATCCATCTAGAAATAAGATAAGGGCTGGAAAACCCAGCCCCTAGGGACTGGGTGAAAACGATGGATCTCAATCAGGATTCTGAATTCAGTTAGGGCATCATCCAGGAGTTATCCGACCAAACACCAGGGATTCAGCCCTAACTGCGACCTGCTTCAGCCTATTTACCGGCCTGAATACATTTTTCCACCAGAGGATTGACCTGATCTGCATCTTGCCATCCCAGAATTTCGGTGACTTTTTTCTCCAGGTTCTTGTAGGTGCGGAAAAATTCAGCAATCTCATCGAGGCGATGGGGTGCAACATCCTTGAGGGATTTTACACCAGAATAGCGGGGATCTTTGTCTGGAACACAGAGAATCTTTTCGTCGCGATCTCCGCCATCAATCATTTCCAACATACCAATGGGTCGGGTTGCAATCACACATCCAGGAAACGTCGGTTGATCCATGATCACCATGCCATCAAGGGGATCTCCATCGTCCGCCAGGGTATTGGGAATGAACCCATAGTCATAGGGATACTGCACCGAAGCATACAAAACCCGATCCAAGGCAAAGGCTTGCATGTCCTTATCAAACTCATACTTATTCTTGCTGCCGGCGGGAATCTCGATCAGAACGTTAATCAGGCCAGGCTTAGGCTGGGCTGGAATTAGAGACAAATCCACTGAATCACTCTCCAAAAAAAATTCTTAGAAGTCTGGGAATCTTTACCTGATCATAACTTTCACCAGGAAAATCACTCTTCAGGAAAATAGGCACCCCAGATAGAATTCTAGAGGGGATTGGTCAATCCTCCAAGCCCAAATCTCCCCTGATTACCTGGGCCTTTGCGGCTGAGCTAAATATTGCCTGACCTGAATTCCAGGGGATTGATCAGAAGAGTAACGCGTGATCGCTAGAGGTGGAAAAGTCAGGGTTAACAGGGCAATTAACGCACCTAATAATCCAGCAAATCGGTGATGAAAATCATTGGGAATACCAGCAGGACTGCCGTCTGAATCCATGTATTGCTCTAGGGGTTAAATTAAAGATTAGGAAATAAAAATACTATCCCAGTCTAACACAACCCTAAAACTCCCTCCATATCAGGGGTCAGACCCCTTCAAGCCGTTCTACTGGTTCAAATGACGATAATACTGCTCCACTTCATCGAGGGCAATAAATAAATTTTGCCAGTCGGGGTTATCTCTGTGGGGATGGCGATCTCGCATCAGGTTTAGTTGAGTTCTCAAGTTGCTCAGCAAAAGTCCTGGATTGGCAATTTCCATCTCAGGAGATGCTACTTCAGGGTCGGTCTCAGCCCTTAAGTCCACCAGCTTTTCTTGAAGATCCTGGGCTGTTTCCATCAAAAGTAATGCTCTTTGGGCCAGATTTTCTGGTAGCCGAGGGGAATCTGAGAGCGCCATCCGAGACAGTTCTAAGAGCAATTGCCGAACATTTTCAATCCATTCTTGATGTTGATACTGCCAGCTTGAGGGATTGAAAGCCAGAGCCTGCTGTTGAATTTGTTGAGCCTGTTGAGCTAGGGGTAAGGCATCCGTAGCCACTCGTTCAGGAAGCTTGGGAATGTCTGCCAGGGAAGCCCGGGCTACATCGATTAAAAAGCTACGAACTTTTTCGACCCATTGAAGATCCGAAGATTTCACATCTAACCTAGCCATATTGTATGGTGCCTGCTCTAATCCATCATCAGCAATTACTTCGGGATTAACAAATTAAATATTGAGGTTATTTAATTCTGATTCCTATCTGACTTCTATCTGATTTCTAAACTAATCGTTTATCCTGATCAAATCCTAGAATACCCTGATCTCCCACCATCCTTCATTCTACTTGCCCCTGGGTGATTTGGCTTCCTTACCCCCTAAACCAGCCAGCAGCCTACTTTTCCGTCAGTTGCCAGACTCCATCCCAGGTCTCGTGGGGAGGGGTCGTCGTCTCATACAATATACATCGATCAACATGAAGTTTGGCGGCTTTGTTCTTTGGATCAATATTTAAAACTTCAATGAATTCCCGTTTTGCCGCCCGGAATGCTTCCTTGGCCTTGAGGGCAAATCTCTTTCTAGCTAGGTCAATTAGCTTACGAATTTGAGCCATTGACATTTCCTGGGCGAGATCTTCCAGGTGTTGTTGGAGGGCTAGATCCACTGTGAACTGCTTGAGTTTGTAGGTGAGCAATTGCCGGGTATCCTGAACGGTAAGCTGAGTGACTTTTTCTAGAACTTTAGTTTCTAGTTCCTCTGTGGTCATGGCCTTAAACTGGCCTAAAGCCAATTGACCCAAGGAGTTTGCCCCTAAAATCTCTAGCAATTGCTCTAGGGAAAGTTGCAGTAGCATTTCTGCTAGAAGCCGGGGCTCATCATAGGACAACTTTTTGAGCTGGCCATCCGATTGCCGATTCAGATCATCTAGAACCTTGGCAATATCCTCAGATCCGAGCTTCTCTATGGCAGGCTTGAGGTAATACTGTCGCCCTTGATGATAATGATCAATAATCTGTTGCTGGGTCGTGGAAATCTCTGGGGAAGCTAACAGGGGTTGAGTTAAATATTCCGGTCGAATCCCCACCAATTCATAAATCCGCACCGGTTTGCTCTTGCCTTTCACCGTGATAATGTCCAGTTCCCGAACAATCAGGCGCTCAGCATAGGGATGATAAGTATTTTCACTAATGATCAAATCTGTCCCATACTGCTTGCTGGCTCCCTCTAACCGAGAAGCCAGGTTGACTCCATCGCCAATAGAGGTGAGCTCCATGCGTTTGCTAGAGCCAATATTACCGCTGACCACTTCATCAGAGTGCAGTCCCATGCCAATTTTAATCTCGGCCAGACCTTTTTCAGCCCGCTTTAGATTGAACTGAGCCAGGCGATTGCGCATTTGTACCGCCGCCTGCATCGCCATCCAGGGATGGTCATCCAGGGGAGCCGGAGAACCAAAAACTGCCATTAAAGCGTCTCCAATATACTTATCCAGGGTGCCTTTATAGCTCAGAACAACATCCACCATCTCCTCAAAGTACTCATTCAGCATGGCTACAACTTCTTCTGCCTGGAGCTTTTCGGTCAAAGAGGTATAGCCGCGAATGTCACTAAATAGCACCGTCACATGTTTGCGTTTTCCCCCTAGACCAATGTCACCACTAGCCAATAACTGTTCGGCCACTTCTGGGGTCATGTAGCGGTAGATCAGGTTCTTGACCTCTTTTTCTTCGCTGATATCTTCCATCACCACCAGCACCCCGCTGACCTTGGCCGGGTCATCGATATCAGACATAGAATTGATCGACAGATTGATGCTGTGGGGATGATCTGTAGCGCTGGACAGAAATGTCTGATCGGGATAATACTGTTGGCGATCTTTGGAATCTTGAGGGTTCAGGGCCGCTTCAAACCACCGGGTAAAATTTCCCTCTTTCAAGTGAATCAGCTCAGGGACATAGCAGCCTTCGGTCAAGATGGTCTCGGTTAGACCCAGTAGCTCCATGGCGCATTCATTGGTGGCGATCAGGTTGCCCCGCTTGTCGGTTGAGATGACCCCGTTGGTTAAGCTGCGGAGAATATCTTTCTGCCGTTGTTCTTGTTCTTTGACTTTCTGGAAGAGCTTAGCATTTTGCAGGGCCACCCCAGCCTGGATATTGAATGCCTTCATGAACTCTTGGTCATTGCGATTGAAGCTGGCTTTCCACTGTTCTGGAGGCTCGGGCCAGGTATTGGGGTCGTAGGGGGGATAGTCTCCCTGCTTTTTCTTATTAATCAGTTGGGTGACTCCAATCAACTCATCGTCTGAGTTGAATACGGGCATACAGAGCAGGCTGCAGGTGCGATAGTCGGCTTTTCGATCAGTTTCTTGAGACTTGGCAGAACGTTTATCCTGGTAGACATCAAAGGGAATGAGTAGGGGTTCACCGCTTTGGGCGACAATACCAGCAAAGCCAGCCGTTGACGGGATCCGAACGACCGTCGGCTTGCCCTCAATGGGAATTTTTGTCCAGAGTTCATTCCGTTCATGATCCAGGAGCCACAACGTACTCCGGTCGGCATTCATCAATTCCTTCGCCTGATCCATGACATTTTTGAGGGTTTCTTCCAGATCAAGACCACACTTGCTTAAGGAGTCAACCGCATTCATCAGGGCAGTAGCAGCTCTCTGGCGCTGAGTTGCCGCATAGAAAGCCTTGGAGGATTCTAGAATCAGCCGAATTGAAGGGGCGAATTCATGAAAGAGCTGTTGATCTTCAGGGGTGAATCCGAGTTGGTCAATTTTCTGCTCTAGGGGATCGGATTCTCGACAATCTAACTTTAATTTGTTCAACAACTGGACAACTGCCACCAATTTGCCACAATCACTCAAAAGCGGCATGACTAGCATGGTGTAGGTACGATAACCATACCGGCGGTCGGATTCCTTGGCAGCGGCGGAACGGTCATCACTATAAAAATCGTAGGGGATATTGATGACCTTGAGCTCGGTGGCGGCTTCTCCAGCGATCCCGGCATTCTTGGGGATTCTCAATTCAAGGGGTTTACCGTCTTCACTCTCCGCTAACGTAGACCATAACTCATCTTTTTCATCGTCCATCAGCCAAATGGTGCTGCGGTCGGCATTGAGCAACTCCCCAGTTTTCAGGGTAATCGCCCGCAACATTTCATTCAGGATCAGCTCAAATCCCTGGGCATCTAGGAGATTCTCCAGCATACTCAGGGTCTCATTCACAGTCTGCAACTTCTGCTCTACATCCCGCACCACCCCCACAAATTTATCCCGGGTTAGGGGAGCCAGAAATGAATCAAAACTGCCCCCGGCTCTAACAATGGCATGGCTCCCCCCACCATTAATTGAACCCGAAACTGAGGAGCCATGTTCAGTCATTACGGTAGTCGGGGTAATCGGATCCAATTCCTGCTTTGAGTTGGGGTCAGTAGAAGGCGCAGACATAAGATTTTAAGATAGAGGGACTCAAACTAATCAACTTGATCACTTTAATAATCGATTAATTAATGATCGGTTAATTGATAATCAACTGATATCGACTTATGCGGATGATGCAGATAGTTTGTGGGTAGGGTTTGGGCCTGTATTATGGGGACGGTCTTGGATATGGTGCTTGACAACGATGCCGCAGTGCCTCAGCTCGGAGGATACTCCTGAAGGGCTCACCTCTAATGGTTTACCCCTCAGTTTAAGCTGCCTCTGATTGAATCAGCTTCCTCAGCCAAACCGGAATACCTCTTTCAAGCTCTATTTTAAGGGGATTTGATATGAAGTGGATGGTAAAATCCCTGAGCAGCTAAAGGTATTTCTGGAGGGATCTTTTCCCTGGGGTTTGGGAGAGCTCAACCGTCGCTGTATAATTGAGGTACTCTACATAAAGGGTATTCTCGATCCTGTTAACGCTTCTGCAAAGTTTTTCCAGTTGTGGTGAAACGATGATCGGAGGATCAGTTCAGGACTACTGATCTCAATCAAAGCTCTATTTGATACCGTTATAGTAGTGTGAACTGTAGTAGTGAAAACCATGTCTGATCGATGGCCCAGTGTGATTTCTAGTTGTAGCGAATCCCATGCAGACTGAAGCATTCAGTGAGCTTTTTCCCCTATTCAAAGGGTCAAGTCCAGAAACTCTAGAGTGGCTGCTTTCCGTAGCGGTCAAGCATGACTATCCTCCGGATCGGGCGGTAGTGATGGAGGATGCCTGGGGAAATGCAGTTTATTTTATTGTCTCAGGATGGGTCAAGGTACGGCGACTGTCGGGGGAGAATGCGGCAACCCTGGCCATCTTGGGGCGAGGGGATTTTTTTGGGGAGATGGCAATTTTAGATGAGTCTCCCCGGTCAAATGATGTGATTGCCCTGTCTCCAGTCAGATTAATTAGCGTTTCTGCTCAACGATTTATTCAGACCTTGTTTAAAGATCCGCAACTGCACCACCGGATGTTGCAGCTGATGGTGCGCCGACTGCGCCAGAGCAATCAGCGATATCAACTGCGCCATCGTCCCCCGGCGGTAAAACTAGCCAATACCCTGGTTGAGTTGGCCGAGAGCTATGGTCAATCTACCGAAAAAGGAGTAGATATTCTGAATATTCCAACTAAGGATTTGGCAGATGTTACAGACATCAGTCCAGGAGACACCAATAAGATTCTAGAAAAGCTGGTCAGTAAGGGTTGGGTCAACATTGATGAGGATAACAAAACCATCCATCTGAGCAATCTCAAGCATCTACACCATCTTTCCAGCCAATAGGACTCTTTAATACAGCGTTTCCAACGCCGCTAGAGTACGAGAGGTGGCAGCGCATCCCGTCGCCACCCTTCAAATCTGTACCTCACGTGATTAGGAATCGCCATTGAAATCTTTCTAATAGGAATCTAATAGGAATTAAGTAAACATTTCATGACGGAAATCCTGCCCTCCCCCTTGCCCTTAACCAGTGCTTTTCCGCCAGGGTCTACTACTACCATTGGACTGTATTATCAGGTGGCCATGCCTCAACCAGAGAATCATCTGTTTGAGGTTCGATTGGCAGTAGATTTATCCGTTTTATTCCAGGTTGAGGATCCACCGTCATCTCTAGATTTGAAAATGCCTGTCTGGACTCCGGGTTCCTATCTGGTGCGGGAATACAGCCGTCATTTACAGGACTTTCAAGCAGAAGATAGCCAGGGGAGATCGCTCCTGTGGCACAAACAAACGAAGAATCACTGGCGAGTTCAGCTTCAGGGTTCTACTCAGGTGGTCATTACCTATCGAGTGTTTGCCAATGATCTGACGGTTCGCACCAATCATCTGGATGAAACCCACGGTTATTTTAATGGAGCTGCTTTATTTTTCTATATTCCCGGCTATGAATCGGTTCCCCATCAGGTTCAACTCATCCTGCCCCAGGATTGGCAGGTAGCAACTTCTCTGACTACAGTGCCTCAACAACCAAATATCTTCCAAGCCAAAAACTTCGATAGCCTGGTAGACAGTCCATTTGAAATCGGCAACCATCAAGTCTATCCGTTCCAAGTCCAGGACAAGCCCCATGAGTGGGTAATTTGGGGAAAAGGCAATGTAGATCCAGCGCGAATGATTGCGGATACCCAAAAAATGATTGCTGTGGAGGCTGAACTGTTTGGGGGCTTACCCTACGATCGCTATCTGTTCATCCTGCACCTCTCCAGTCAGGGCTTCGGAGGGCTAGAGCATAAAGACTGCTGCACCCTAAACTACCCCCGGTTTGGGTTTCAGGCCAAGGATAAGTACAATCGGTTCTTGCAATTGGTGGCCCATGAATTCTTTCATCTGTGGAATGTCAAGCGGATTCGTCCCAAAGCCCTGGAGCAATTTGACTATGATCAGGAAAACTACACCCCATCTCTGTGGTTCTGTGAAGGAGTGACCAGTTATTATGACGGCGTGGTTCCCTTCCGGGCAGGGCTCTGGGATCTCAAGACCTACCTCAACAATATTGCCAGCAATATCACCCGACTCCAGACTATCCCAGGGCGCAAGCTCCAGTCTTTGAGTCAGTCCAGTTGGGATGCCTGGATCAAGCTGTATCGGCGGGATGCCCACAGTGACAATACCCAGGTTTCTTACTATCTCAAGGGAGAATTAGTGGCCTGGTTACTGGATTTACAGATTCGGGCTGACCATGACAATCAGCGATCGCTAGATGATGTCATGAGACAGATATGGCAACGGTTTGGCCGGTCTGAGACGGGGTATACCCCAGAGGATTTGCAAGCTGTGATTGAGGCGATCGCGGGTCGAGATCTTCAGGAGTTTTTCCAGCGCTATATTGAGGGGACTGAAGAACTGCCCTATGACCAGTATTTGGAACCGTTTGGTTTGAGAATCAAGGCTGAGTTGAGTCAAAACCTGCCCTGTTTGGGGTTAAAGGTTATAACCGAAGCCGGTCAAAACATCATTAAATTCGTGATCGCCGAGGGTCCAGCCCAACGGGCTGGCCTGGATGCTAATGATGAGCTTCTGGCTTTCAATGGATTCCGGGTCAATTCTGAGCAGTTGAACGAGCGACTGCAAGATTTTCGTCCTGGAGACACGGTAGAGCTGACGGTATTTCATCAGGATGAGTTGCGAACTCGCCAGGTTACTCTGGCCCCCCCTCAACCCAGGAGTTACCAGATTGTAGCCTTGGCCAACCCAACGGCGGTACAGCAACGAAACTTTACGGGATGGCTGGGATGTCCGTACCAACAGGTATGAGAGAATTTGTAGGAATAGTGATGTCCAAATTTTAGGAGTGCCTATTTATGCAAACCCCCCCACCCCCCTCGATTACGCCCCGTCAGATGAATCTTCTGCGGGTGGTTACCTCCATGGCCTGGTCAGATGGCCATCTGGCAGAGGAAGAAATTGATGTCATGCTTGATGAGTTGACTCGTCTATTTGTGACCGGGACTCAGCAGGAACAAGTTCGTCAGGAATTACGGGAATATATGATCCAGAACATTCCTCTAGAAGAATTGATCCCAAAGCTGGAGACCCCCGAGGAGCGAGAACTGGTATTGACTCTGGGTTATAAGGTGATCAAGTCTAGTGCTCGCACTGCCGATGAGCCTGATATTAATGCAGATGAAGCCGCCGCCTACGCTAAACTGGTTCAGCTTCTGAATCTACCTGAGGAGACGGTGCAGCGGGTCGAAGTCGCCCTCAGTTCTCAGCCGCAGCACCAGTCAGGGCTGATTGAGGATCTGACTCAAAAACTCAAGAACTTCCTGAACACTAACTGAATACTAAGGAATATTTCAGATCAGATAAAAATCCTGTGGCGCAGGCATCTTGCCTGCGGGAAAATAGCCGAGATAGTTGTTCTACCCCTGAGAATGCTTTGATCCGTATGCCAGCCCTTGCTTGCCCTAGGAAACAGCCGAGATGACTGCTCTACGGTATTTAGTCCATGATCCCTATCAATACCTATTCCTCCGTGGATCCTACGAGAACATCTAATGTCCTCAATCAAATTCCCCCTGGAACGATCCAGCAGGCTCGACAGGGAAAAGCCGGAGCCATTCTTCAGGTGCTCAATCGCTTGCTTGCCGAGCTTAAACTTGCCGACCTAGAAGTCAAGGCTCGGGCCGTTTTGAGGGAGGGGGTATTGTATGTGCTCTGTGAGGCACCGACAGCTAGGTCTCTAGATCAATCCACAATTGTTTCCACTGTTTGCAGGGGCCTAACGATTCTGCAGCCAGATCATGTAGCCACAGCCCGAATTTATGGTCGAGTTGAACAGGCTGAACAACTGCTCTGGTTAGACCAGCTTGATTCAGATCTACATCCCCCACTCCTCTGGCAGGAGGAAATCCCACTTCAGCAGCCCAACTTATTTCAGCGGTTTCTAGCCGGATTGATGGCCCATTCCCGGGAAGGTTACCTCAGCTAGCCGAGACCAGACCATGATCTTTGATTCTATTCAAGTTCCTCCTTCCCGGAATCGATTCCGGTATGGTTTTCTCATGGGAGCAATCCTGAGTTTGCTAATGGGGGGAATTGCGATCGCCTTGGCCTTCAAATTCAGACCTCAAGTGCCCCTCTCCTCAGGCTCTCCGGCAGAATTTCCGACTTCTCTACAAACCCCAAGCTCGGGTTCTGATCAAAATTCTGCCCCCTCCCCTATTCCAGACCGTTCATCGCCGACCAATCCTGATGTTTCTCTGACCTTCGTCCCTGAGGTGCCTCAATTATCTGATGAAGCCAAATTTGCCCAGGCTGTTCGGTTGGCGGAGGAGGCAGTTAATTTAGGCAAATCTGCCCAAACTCGAGCAGAGTGGCTGGTGATTGCTGAGAAATGGCAAGCGGCATCAGTGCTAATGGCAACCGTATCCTCTGACTATTCTCGTTATGGGACAGCTCAAAATCGAGGGGCCCTCTATCGTCGCAATGCAGAGGTGGCTCAGGACGAAGCCGATCGGAGATATTGATATTAATGTTTGTAATATCTGAGGTTGACTCCCAGAAGTGTTGAAAGAAAGCTTAAGACACAAAAAAAGGAGGCAGAAAGTAGTATTCTGCCTCCTAATAATCAAAAAATAGTGAACTAATGGTACTGT
>JAAURB010000048.1 GCA_012033335.1 Oscillatoriales cyanobacterium RM2_1_1 | reverse complement strand
TCAGTAGCGGTTTGACAATATTTGGGAAGGACAGTACCATTAGTTCACTATTTTTTGATTATTAGGAGGCAGAATACTACTTTCTGCCTCCTTTTTTTGTGTCTTAAGCTTTCTTTCAACACTTCTGCCCAAACCCCTTTCTAGTTTTTTTTCACGAATGAGATAGGATTGCTATACAGTAGTCCTCAATACCCTGGAAAAACTACTCGCGGTTAGGTTTGGACTGGGGAATGATTCTGCCCAAGCCCAGTTCATCGATATTAATAGCCTTTACCCCTCCTTGCTCAAGTTGATCAAACAATCGAGTCAGTTGAAACCAGACTAATGCCGCCAGTAGCAGGGTCAAGGGAATAGCAAAACCATAGGCAAACTGAGCTGAAAATGCAAAAATTTGCAAGCAAGACGCTAGAAAAATCCCAATCCCAATAGCAGTACCCCCAAAAGGCAACACAATCCGAACCCCCCGCATTTGGGAGAAGACTCGACTAGAACCGCTAATTTTCCAATCCTTGACTAAAAGCTTCAGGGTCGTGATAAAAGCGGTGCAGGATATCAGTCCCGTCAATAGACCTGCCCCGAGCAAGAAGTAAGGGGGTTGGGAAATCTCGTACATAGTATGTGACCAATATGGTTAAAAATAAGTTGTACTTAGCACTTCTGACGCAGCTAGAGTACGGGATTGAAAAGCGCTATACTCACGGAGTTAATATTAGTATGGAGCAAAAGGGAACCATTCAAGAGATTCCAACCAGAACATTACCCCTCAGGATTGTCGCAGGGCCGCCACCTGGTTTGATGAAAATTCCACCAACGCTCCTACCGCAGCATTCCATAACCGTCTAGGTTGAATCGTCGGTTGGACAAGCTGCCAGAGCCGTTGAACCTCCTCAGTATGCAGCCGTTCATCCTCCGTCAGCACCAGCAAAATCTGGCGACGGAGAAAGTCTCCCTCCTCGGATAAGAGATACTGGATCCCCAATTGGGCCGTTGGTAATAAATCAAAACTTTGATCCGACTGGGCAATATGAATCATATTCTCCAGACGTTGCCATTGAAACTTATCATCCTTAAACAAAATCTCAATTAACCGACGGCGCATGGCTGGAGTTTCCCCATTGAGCAGACGACGGGCAACATAGGGATAAGCCACCTCAACAATCTTAAAACTCGGGTTCAGGGTTAAAGCAATGCCCTCCTGGGTCACGAGGGAACGAATAATCAGGGCAAACTTTGCCGGAACCCGAAATGGATACTCAAACATCAATTCCGAAAAGCTGTCCGTAATAGTCTTGAAGTTGAAATCCTTAACGCTTTCCCCGATGGCATTTCCCAGAACTCTCTCCAGGGCCGGAATAATCGGACGCACATCGGTTTCAGGGGTGAGAAATCCCAGCTTGACAAAATCATTGCCCAGCTCATCGTAGTCTTTATTAATCAGATGAACCACGGCATCAACCAAGTTTTCCTTCGTGCCCTGCTCTAGCTGATCCATCATGCCAAAGTCAATAAAGGCCATGCGACCATCTGCCATGGCAAATAAATTGCCAGGGTGGGGATCGGCATGAAAGAAGCCAAACTCTAAGAGCTGCCTGAGCCCACTGGTGACCCCAACCAGAATCAAGGAGTTGAGGTCTAAACCGGCGGCTTCAATACCAGCGGTATCATTGAGGTTGAATCCCTCAATCCATTCCAGGGTCAAAACCCGGGTACTGGTGTAGCGCCAATAAATCACCGGAACCTTAACCTGGGGATCATCTCCAAAATAAGCGGCAAATTGCTCTGCGTTGCGACCTTCGTGGATGTAGTCAATTTCCTCGAATAGCTTTGTGCCAAATTCATCTACAATCAAGGTCAGATCATGGCCAAGATTCAAGGGTAGCCATGGGGCAATCCAGCCCGCTAACCAGCGCATCAGATAGAGATCAAGGCTGATAATGGGTAATAAATGGGGTCGTTGAACTTTGACCGCAACTTGTTCCCCCGTCCACAAACGCGCCTTATAGACCTGACCCAGACTCGCAGCAGCCACAGGTTGAGGTGAAATTTCCGAGAAAATATTACTCAGATCTTGATCTATTTCCTGCCGAATAGTTGTCATTGCCAGATCATTACTAAATGGCGGCAACTGATCCTGAAGCTTCATCAGCTCGTTGAGAAAGTCCTGCCGAACTAAATCCGGGCGTGTAGAGAGGGCTTGACCCACTTTAATGAAGGTGGGGCCAAGCCGGGTGAGAATCCGGCGTAAATGGGCAGCCCGTTCGGGGGTATGCTGGCCCTCTTCGTGTCGCCAGCGATCCCACAGAAGCCCGAGAATAAATCCCAAAAAGCACCAGACAACCGTAACAGTCCGCCAGATCGAATGCCAGGGGCGACGACGATAGTAGCGGGCGATCGCCTCAGGATTATAGTGTCGCCCAGGATCCGACTGATCTAAATTCACGCTGAACTTTCCCTTTTAAATTGTGATTGATCAAGATCTGTTAAACAGGATGGGGACTGAATGGCTGACTCTTGAATATCTATTCAATTTTCTGTTTCGAAAAAACTCTACAGAAAGAAAGCTTGAGAAAGCCCTTCAAACCGTCGTCAATATAAACTTTATGAACTTTTGTATCATCTCGTATAACAGTAGCCGCTCAGGATCATCCTTAACCGCTATTAATAGTTATATTAACCTATCTTAACAATCCAGAGATTATTTTGTACATTTTGTTACTTAACGTATAGCTAACGAGAATATAGTTAATCAGGGTTAACTTAAGAAGGCAAGGGAACACAACCGGCTTCATTCTCCGCTTAAATCATCTTGTTTGATGCGGTTATCCCGATAACCCCCAATAATTAACCAATTAACCTCCAGACCCAGGCCTAGAGGTAATTGAGAGGGGGGTGGTGCCCCTACCATTTAAAAACAAATCACAACCACCTACCTAGATGTTCCTAAGAATCGTGGTCAGAGCAGAAATGCGAACAGGAAGTCTGAACACCCCGGTTAGCCTGGGGGTAGAGTGTACTAAATCCGAGCAACCCACCCATGATCATCAATGTGATTAGAATTTGGGGTGAGAGATTTGTCCCTGGGCCAATCGCTTTGACCTCCAAATTGAGACTGGGTTCAGAAAATAGGGTGCTATCTGAGAGATTGCCACCATATTCAATGCCCTGAACACCTTGACGTTTTTCTTCTCCCTCCGGAGTCGTGATCGCCTGATTCCAAATTTTTAACACTTGCAATTGAGGAAATGCTTGGTGCGGGACAAGCTGATCTTGAGTCGTTTGATTTTGAGTTGTCTGACCTCGGGCAAACAGATTCAGGCCCCTCATACTGTAGGTTTGCTTTTGGGTTTGAGCGGTTTGCTTTTCACCCCACACAAAAGCCTCTAAGTCTTCTTTCGTCCAGGAGTAGTTGCCCCAGTTTGCCTGAAAAGCTTGAAGCTCGGAGAGTTCTAAAATCCCGTTGGCGTTCTGATCAGATCCCTCGAAAACTCCAGATAGTACCTGATCGCCGATTCGCTGCTGAAACTGAAAGCGAGTGGCACCATTAGACATCAAGCTCAGCCCACCTATACTCAGAGCAACACTTGCAGCGATGACAAGTTTTTGAGGGAGATAATTCTGTGGTTGGCGGGGGGTAGAGGTTTGAGAATGCTTTTGCATGGCCGTGAAGCTCCAAAAGTATGGTTCACTTATCTAAACGTATGTCCACATTGCCAGACCTTATGCAGTTAGTCTGAGGCAGTGGGATCAGGGAAAGGGTAGAGACAGCACTTCCTGATCATTTGAATTGGACTGTGTAACTGGACTGTGTAACTGGGATGGCTAGCTAGCGATCGCGCCTGGAAGAGTTTCTAGTCTGGGAATTGTGATCTAGCCGCTCTAACCATTGCCAGAGTCGCTGGGAGAGTTTGAACTGTCCATTGAGAGCTTCATCCGCAATTGTGATAAGTCCGAAGAGGATCAAGAGAGAAAGAGGATCCATGGTAACTTGACCTGACTGAATGATCTAAATCTAACTGGACTGTTCAGTACAATATTATCACAATAATAGACTGTACGGTTTGGTTCTGTCAATCAGCTACAAGGAGTAGAGTCAGCTCAAATGATCTTCGTATCGTTACAGCAGAAATAAATTCGGAACGACTTTATGCCATTTCAGCTTTCTATCGGTTTGTCAAGCATCAAGAATCCCTCTTTTTACAAGAGTTTCAAGAGCCTAAAATTTTGAATTTATATTGCTGGTATCCTTAGCTTCACCATGGGCTGCAATGATTCCTAAATCCTGACAGTAAAAGTTTGAACGAGGGAGTTTTAACCCGGAGTTCCATTCATGGCAGTTCCACTCACATAGGACTGAACCTTCTGCCAGACTATTTCCCCGACCTCCCGGCCCAATTGTCGCCCATTCAAGTCTCCCTCCCTAAAATGAATCCCCCCGTAGAGTCTGGACATTCCTGATTCATCGGCAGCATCTGAGAATGTTGGCCAGAATAACGTCACAGGTTCAGCCGGGGTTATTCCAGGTTCTAAGAAGGAACTGCCTGGATCTGCCAAATAGGCATCCCCAAAATTATCACTGCCCGTAAATTGCAAGAGAACCTCGGCTGCAGCCGAACTAAAAGTACTATGACCTGAAACGTATTCTGGAAATGGAGGAGTTGGACTATTGATGCGTTGATAGGGTTGCCAATTTCCCCCATCGATTAATTGAGTTCCCTGACCCGGGCCACCCCAGGCTGACACCTCCTGACCCGAAAATAAGGTATGAATTGCCGTAATTGGGCGCACATAATCATAAAATCTCTTGGCTTCCCAAGCCGCAATCCCAGCATCAAATACGGCATTTCCCAGAGCAAAAAAGAGAACTATATCTTCATCCAGGGTATGGGTGTCCCGGTCTGAAATAAACTGACCAAAGGTCATCCAGGTTCCCGGTGGAAAGGAAGTTCCGGGGCCATCCTCCCAGAATTCGGCAATCATTTTCTGCTCGTCCGTGAGATTGGCGCTGAAATCCAGAACTTCCTGGGCCCGTTCTTCAAACAAAGGAGTTCCAGCTTCGATGGGGGCAGGGGGCCGGAATTGATCGCCGGAGGTTAAGGCAAATGGCATCACAGTTCCCCACTGGGGGGTGAGGAAGCGTTGGACAGTACCATTTGGATCGTTTAACGGCTGTCGCAAGGGCTGCCAGTGATTCAGGTCATTGACTTGATCTGGAGTGTTAATTGATTCATAACCAGTATTGTCTGCATAGTTGTTGAGCTGATTTGAGCCGTCGTTTCCTCGAAAATCCAGTAAAGCCCTAGCCGCACTCGCCCCCACATCTCTGGCTGTCCCGCTTTGGGTGGGATGGTAGCCCAATTGAGTCATGGCCTGGTCAAATAGGGATTTCTGATCTGGAAATAAATTCAGCAACACTCGATAGGCACTGTGGCTCATGGCCTCACTCTTATTTAAAATCGTATTCTCTTCCAGGGGTCGTTGGGGGTTGTCTGCTGATTGAGGCTCAATTTGAGTATCAATTGCGACGGGGTCATAACTGGCCCAGGCATCAAACATGGCAGTATGCACCATGCCATAGGCGCGGGAGGCAACAGTTGGGCCTGGGGCCGTATTGCGAACCGCCTGTTGGGCGACTTCATCCCAGAAGACAACAGTTCGGGCAAAGGGATCGCGATTTTCGGCCTCACCAAAATTCAGGTAATGTTCCAGGCCACTGACCAGGGAACCCGTTACCGGATCGAAGGCAGCCACTACATCTGGATGATTCTGCCGATAGAAATCTTCGCTAAAAACCAGGGTGGTTTCTCGCCCCTCAAGCTGACCAAACAGGAGATAGTGATCCAGCCCGGACGTAAACTCTCCTGACTCAAGGGCGATCGCCACATCAGGATAAAGCCCACGATAATACGCTTCACTAAAGAAGAGGTCAGGCTGCCGCCCTTCAGCCTCGCCAAATTGCAAGTAATGGTCTAAACCTGAACTAAACTGTCCCGCCTGAACCACCTGAGCCACATCAGGATAAAGGCTCAAATAGAACTCCTCACTAAAAAGCTCTTCAAAAACCAGCATAAAATCTTAAAAGTTGCCTTTGATCTGTCTGCTCAAAATTCTTACCCTGGACTGAATTCATTTGTCAAGATTAGCGCAACAATCTCTTAATAGGCCCAAAAATCTGGGCCAGAAATTCTACTAACCCAGTTGCTCACTCTAACTTTTCATCCCCAATAAAAATTACCTCCCATGTATTCAGCATCATGGGCATCAAATGAAAATGAGATTAACTGGTGCATCTGGGGGGAACATCTCACAATGGCAGATCACTGACCAATCATTGTATAAATATTTTGCTCTGGGAGGCCCCAACTTTCATCCGTGAATTTTATGATCTTCAACTAGGCAGGTTTGATCCTCATTGATAGCTTCATAAATGGGGAGAACGGTCATTGTACGGTGAAAAAAACCAGAGCTTGCCCCTTCTGAACCATCCTGAAGGCTAAAATTTTTTAATCTGAGGAGTGACATGATCAATTCCAATTTCAGATGCAGGTTTTGAGCTGGATTAAGATGTGGAGGATCAATATTCTTCCAACAGGAAACAGGTGATCAAGGGTTTTGATAGGATAGAACAGCCCACCCACACTAAATCCTGTGCTGGTGGGCTTGGCTTTCGGCAAATCAAAGCTAAATATCTGAGGAGTTTTTACTCTTCTTCATCAAAGTTCTCGTCAGCTTTGCCTTCAACCTGAATCAGATGAATGTGCTTGTGACCCAGACGAATTTCAAATTGATCTCCTGGCTCTAATCCCATGGACTGAGTATAGTTTGCCCCAATCACAAGGGAACCGTTTCTATGGACACAAGCTCGAAAGCTAGCTTCCCGACCCCGACCATCTTTTGAACGACCTGGATCGAGGGAAATCCCTTTAGCAGCCAGTAAGGCATCATAAAACTCTGTCATATTCGCCCGCATTTCATCTTCTTTTGTGGCGGTGTAATACCCACAAAGTTTTGCCGTCTCCCGTCGAGGCAAATTCCCAAGCGCCTTAACTTTCTGGAGTAAAGCTTTTCCTGTGAGTGGACTTGGAGAAGGTATTTCCGTTGCTGTTTTTGCCATTGGTATACTCCAATTGAATTGTTTAATTCTAACACATGAATTGTGCATTTCTTACATCATATAACTGAATCGCTAAACTTGTAACCCACATTCACTGAGTTGGTTAATCTGACTCGAACTTCTCTTAGAGAATCCTATCCTGCAGTATTAATTTTGGGATTAGATCAGAGCTGTCCGGGCTGAGCAGATTCAAGTTTTCAATCAGTAGCTATTGACTCAACTTTCTCTAAATCATTACCATAGAAGCGTAACCTGAAAAATTGGGACTACTTTTGTAGAGGAATGATCGGGGATTACTGAAATGAATCAATCTGGGAAATTGATTAATAAGTCATTCTGGATCAGGCCCTTCCTGGAGGTTTAGAAATCTTTCTGGAGGCTCGGATCATATCCGCAGACAACAGTGTCTAAATCCAATTGACGAACCAATTGACAAAATCCTAATTGTTGTGGCTGATGTTTCAGTCTCCTGCCTGTATCCTAAAAACTGTAGTTGCTTTTCTTAAGAGGTGGTGCGAACGGATTCAGCAGCAATAATCAGTGCAATTATCAATCCTGGCTGTAGCAATCCCCAATGATTTATGAAAGTTTGTAGTGCAGGCTTCTAGCTCGCTGAAGCGACGGATCTAACTTATATTCACGGTGTTAGATATGCGAAAAAATACAGAAGGAGCAATTGAATGACTCAAACCAGGTTGTAACCGTTGACCTTGAGGAACATCTATAATCCTGAGAAACATCTATCAAATCAGATGCAAATCTTGGGGTGCAGGCATCTTGTCTGCCAGGAAACAACCGTCTCGGCTATTCTACTGTCTTTAACCCCTGATCCTTAGCGGATTTTTTCAGCAACCCACTCCGCTAATTCCCCCGGTGTCATCGCCCCAACCTGAGCCCCAAGAGCTACCATTCGAGCCGCAACATCCCGGTCATAACAGGGGTTTGCCTGACCATCTAAGGCCGCTAGTCCTAATAAATTCACACCACTTTCGGTGAGCTGTTGCGTGATGGATAACAGCCGGGAAATCGGTGCCCCTTCAAAAAAGTCCGTAATTAGCACAATAATAGTGCGGCGAGGGTGGTCAATCAATTGAGCGCTATAGGTTAGGGCCTGACCAATATCAGTTCCTCCCCCCAGTTGAACCTTCATCATGGTTTCCACGGGGTCGTGACAATCTTCGGTTAAATCCACCACAGCGGTATCAAACAAACATAAGTGAGTCCGAACACTGTTCAGGCCAAAAAAAATGGCAGCGGTAATCGCCGAGTGAATCACGCTATCGAGCATACTGCCAGACTCATCCACCAGAATAATAATTTGCCAGCGATCCACCTGACGGCGCACCCGGGAATAGAAATAGGGCGTTTGAATGTAAAGTTTTTGAGTGTCAGGATTGTAGTGTTTCAGGTTGCGACGAATCGTGGTATCCACGTCGAAATTTTTTGCGACTTTGAGCCAGGAACGTTGTTGGCGGCTGATCGCACCGAAAAAGGGTGACTGAATTGGGCGGGCCAATTTTTCCATTAACTCTTCTACCACTTTTCGTACCAGTTGGCGGGCAATGGTCAATACCTCCTGATTCATCAAGTGTTTGGTGCGGAGGATGGCCTTGAGCAGGGTGGGATTGGGCTGAACCCGCTGTAATACTTCTGGATTGGTGACAACCTCTTCCAGTTTGTACCGTTCCACCGCATCCTTTTCTAACCGTTCGATAGTTTTTTGGGGAAATAGGTCATGAACCGCATTAATCCAGTCTGGAACCGTTAACTGCGAATCTTCCTGTCCCCCCTGGCGATCCTCAGGGCGAACGTTGCGGGCAGCGCCATATTCCCGGTCATAGAGAAAACCCATGGCCTGATCCCGCTGCTGCCAAATCCCTTCTAGACCCACGCCAAAAGTGGATTCAGCCCCCTGGCCTAGAATTAACCGCCAGCGCAATTTACACAGGGGTTCATTCTGGGCAAAGTCCGCCAAACGGGGAGAATTGAGGGAAAGAATCGGGGGGTTTTGGGACGATTCAGTTGGGCTCTGAGGTGGTTCGGAAACGGCTGATAACTGTTGATCTGGTTGTTGATTGAATGACTGATCGAATGACTGATCCGACAACTGATCCGACAACTGATCCAACTTCACCGAAGAGCGCAAGCCGTATTTTTGAATTGCTTGAAATACTTCCGTCTCAAACTGAATCAATTGAGCAACCGTTTCAGCGCCAACCGCGAAGGGTGTCATGGGTTGATTGCTATTAAACCCTAAAGCTTGCAGCAAGGTTCGAGCGATGTGGTATTTTTCCCGGGGGGTAAAGTAAGAAAATGCCAATCGCAAACCGGGCAATGCCTCTAGAAATTCCTCATCGGAATACTCCAGCATAAACCGGTTAATCTGCACCATGATCTGAGGCTGACGTTGCATAATCTCTCGGGCCAAACTGAAAAATCCCGTTAGGAAATCGCCTAATTGATCCGGATCAGAAAAATAGTAAAGATTCTCCTGAATGGTTTCAGTTCCCATCTCCCCCAAAACCCAAACAGCCCCCGTGGTCGCTCCCCGCACCAAGGGCGTTTGAGTTGGTTCTGTGCTGATGCGGCTGAGAACTTCGATGAAAAAGTCGTGGTTTAAAGCTGTTGAGGGTTGTTGAGAATGAGAACACCGTTCAAAGGTTTCCAGAAGAATTATCATCCCTTTTAATAGCTCAGGATCTCGACCTTGAACCTGACCCAAATTCTCCAGCAACCACAATCCTCGATTGAAGGTTTCAATCAGTAATTCCCCAATTCCGCCATCCCCTTTCGTTGGCAAAATATCACTATAACTATAGAGATAAAGTAAATGTCCCAGGGCTGGAGTTACCGTAAAAAAATCCCCATCCCCCCGAATCACCTCAACTAAATTAAAATAACCTTCCCCTAACGTTGTTGCTAACCCCATCAAGCCAGCATCCAACAAAATTTCCGCAGCAATGGTGGCACTGCGTTCAAGGGTCGAGATTTTTTCCTTGAGTTTCATTAGGGTAGCTTCAGCTAAAGTTGCCCCATAAATTGCCGCCTCAATGCAACTGGCTTCAAAGTCAGGACTCCATTGCATTGACCATTGTTCAGTGATTTGAGCCAGATCCTCCCGCTGGAATAAATCGGTGCCTCCGGTATAGCGGTAACCGATAATCCCTAAATTCTGCAATTGATGGAGAATCTGGCTGCGAACCAGATCCCCAGACTTGTAGAGAACCAGGCTGAGTGTTTCCAACGTCAAGGTCGGTTCTAATTGATGTTCCTGGAGTAACATTTTCAAATCCTGAACCAACGGTGGAGATTGGGTTCCGGCTGCTAAAACTCCCCGTTCATCCCCGCGCAAACTCTGGTAGACTGCCGCCAGAAACGGATGATGGAAACTCCGATCCAAGTCTTCTTTGACCAGAGCGCCAATGATGCCATCGATTAAATCCTGTCGCCAGACCTGATGATGGTTTCGCAGGGTGGCCAAACCTTTGGCTAAGGTTTCAATGGCGATCAAATCGGCTGAACTCACTGGCTGGTGCTGCTCTCGTAACCCTTGGGTGGCGGTGATTAACAGTTGACGATAGGGTTTAAGGGGCAACATCAAATCCTCAACCCCATTTCCAGGCCATTCCTGAACCAAACCTTCAGCCAGATAATACTGCCAAACTTGATGATAAAACCCAGGGTTCGGCATTCCAGATTCGTAACCCGTGAGGTTATCCAACCGTTCATAGGAATAGGGAGTCAGGGCAATGCCAAATTCCAACTCCGAGCTTTTTTCCCCATCTACTGTTGAATCGTCCGTACTTGTAACCTCACCCTCAACCAGAACTTGATGCAGGGCAGAACTATGAAAACCCCCTGTTACCACTAGTAATTGCCCAGAAGATTGTCCAAAAGTTTGTCCCGAGTATTGCCCTTGAACCTGGCGAATTTGCGCCACCATAAAGGCTTCCCGTTGGCAGTCAACCGCAGAAACTTTGCCATCAAGTTCATCCATGGAACGCAAATGCCAACAGAATTGATGGCAGCGTTCTAGATACTGTTCGAGGGTCAGAGTTTGGTCAATTTCAAATAGGGTATCCCAAAGGGTATCAAAGTCTTCCACTCCCAATTTTTGACAGAGCAAACTAACATATTGACTCTGACGTAGTTGGCCATCGGCATAGCGATGACTGGTCAGTTCAGGATTGGCAATTTTGCGCCAGGGAAGATCAATGAATCGTACAGGAATTTCTAGAGTATGGGCAATTTGAATGGCCTGCCATTCAGGAGAATAAATGCAAAAAGGATAAAACGCCCCCCGTCGGTTTCCACTGGCGAGCTGGGCATAACTGTAAATTGCAATGGGTAATGTGTGGGGCAGACTCAGCTCTTCCAATTGGGAATTGAAATCGAACGGCCCCTCAATTAACACTGCAACAGGTTGAATCCGCTGAATTAATTCTTGAACAAATCTTGCTGCTGCTGGGCTATGGTGGCGCACCGGAAAAAATACAACAGGAGCAGCTAAGTTGAGCAGGTCAGGGTTCATAGGATGTGAAAAGTTCAGGCATTTCTGACAATGTAAAATCAAATCAGGCGGTTTGGCATGGGAATTTCTGGGTCAGGTAATGTTCTCCTGAGAGAACTTGAGATTGGTGTCGAAACAAAAACTCTTGAAATTGTTGAGATTGATAAATCCTGGTTTGGTTATCTCTAGCAAGTCAAACTAATCTGACTGAAACTCAATTGCAAATCTTGTGATATGGACATCTGGTCTGCTGGGAAACAGCAATCAAAAAAGATACAAATCTTACGGATGTTCTACAGTATCTAATCCATAATCCTAACTGTTTTTTTACTGGCTCTTTTTACTGGCTCTAAATAGCAATTCTAGCCTGGTACTATACCTGGCCGGAACAAACTCTTCTGAACTTAGCAGGAATAGCGCTTTCATACTGATATGGCGATTCCTAATCACGTGAGGTACAGATTTGAGAGGTGGCGGCGCACCGCGCTGCCATCTGTCGTACTCCAGCAGCGTCAGAAACACTGTAAGTAGGTTGTTGTAATTAATTGTTAAGCAGGGGGCACTGCCTCCTTCACCCCTACATTAATCTTTTAAGTACCTTCTAATTAATTGTGTCAAGCTACTTAACGTTGTGGTTTTATCCATTCAACAACATTTGATCCCTAGCCACTTCCCGCCATCCTTCGCTACACTGTCTGATGGACGGCCACCTCTGGGGAGAGCACAAAAATCAATTATGGAATTACAATCTATTTCCGAAGCCAAAGCCAAACAAACTGCTCCAGCATCTTCTCACAGTGAAACCACTACAACTCTTCCCCAGCAAGCTTCAACAGAACCCGTAAAATCCTGGACAATCGAAGATAGCGAAAACCTCTATCGGATTCCAGGCTGGGGAGAACCCTACTTCGCCATCAACGCCGCAGGCCATATTACCGTATCTCCCCAGGGAGATCGGGGGGGCTCCCTCGATCTTTGTGAACTGGTAGAATCCCTCAAACGCCGCAACTTAGGACTGCCCCTATTGATTCGATTTCCTGATATTCTCGAAGACCGGATCGAGCGGCTCAATGCCTGTTTCGCCAAAGCGATCGCCCGTTACAATTACCCTGGGGTTTACCGGGGAGTTTACCCTGTCAAGTGCAACCAGGAACGCCATTTGATCGAAGATTTAGTCCGATTTGGCCAGCCCTACAAATTTGGTCTAGAAGCCGGGTCTAAGCCAGAACTCTCCATTGCCCTAGCCCTATTGACTACTCCCGGTTCCCTGTTGATCTGCAACGGCTACAAAGACCGGGAATATATCGAAACGGCTATTCTTGCCCAACGCCTGGGAAAGATCACCATTATCGTCATTGAACAACTCGAAGAAGTCCAGATGGCCATCGAGGCCAGCCATCGTTTAGGAGTCAAACCGGTATTGGGAATCCGGGCCAAGCTCAGTGCCAAAGGGATTGGACGCTGGGGCGGCAGTACCGGAGATCGGGCCAAATTTGGCCTGACGGTTCCCCAGATTATTCAAGCGGTGGAGCAATTGGCAACGGCAGGGATGCTGGATTGCTTGCAACTGCTTCACTTTCATATTGGTTCCCAAATTTCCTCCATCAGCGTGATCAAAGATGCGATTCGGGAAGCCAGCCAGATCTACGTCGAGCTTTGCCAACTTGGGGCCGGGATGAAATACCTTGATGTCGGGGGCGGCTTGGGGGTGGATTATGACGGCTCCAAAACCAACTTCCACGCCTCCAAAAACTACAATATGCAGAACTATGCCAATGACATTGTGGCGGAAGTCAAGGAAGCCTGCGAGGAGCGCCAACTTGCGGCTCCTACCTTGATTAGTGAGAGTGGTCGGGCTATTGCCTCCCATCAATCGGTGCTGGTATTTGATGTGTTAGCCACCAGTGATGTGCCCCTGGAAACTCCCCCTGAAATTGTTGAGAAAGATCATTTGATCCTGCGAAATCTGGCTGAAACCTATCACTCGATCACCGCAGAAAATTATCAGGAAGCCTATCACGATGCCATGCAATTCAAAGAAGAAGCCATTAGCCTATTTGGCTTTGGGTACTTGAGTTTGGGCGATCGCGCCAAAGCCGAGCAATTTTATTGGGGCTGTTGCCAAAAAATTCAAGCGATTATCCAACATTCAGAGTATGTTCCAGATGACTTAGAGGATTTGGAAAAGATTATGGCCTCGATTTATTACGTCAATTTGTCGGTATTTAAATCGGCTCCCGATAGCTGGGCGATCGATCAATTGTTTCCGATCATGCCAATTCATCGTCTGGACGAAGAACCGACCCAGCGGGGAATTTTAGCGGATTTGACCTGTGATAGTGATGGCAAAATTGATCAGTTTATTGATCTGCGAGATGTCAAGCCGGTACTAGAACTTCACGCCCTCAAACCAGTCGATCCAACCGCGTCTGATCCAGCCCCATTGGAGCCCTATTATTTAGGTATGTTTCTTGCCGGGGCCTATCAAGAAATCATGGGAAATCTGCATAATTTATTTGGAGATACCCATGTCGTCCATATCAAGTTGACCCCCCAAGGCTATCAGGTCAAACATGTGATTAAGGGTGACACCATGAAGGAAGTCCTGGGTTACGTACAATATGATGGGGAGGACTTGATTGAAAGCATTCGCCAGCAAGCGGAGACCGCCCTGCAACAGGATCAAATCTCCATCGAAGAAGCCCAACGGTTGTTGCAAAACTATGAACGAACCCTGAGCCAATATACTTACTTATCCTGATCTGGGTTTGGGGCCAACAATGATTCAGAGGGGTTTGACCAGGATATCGGGGGAGATTGTCAAGTGTAGAAGTCTGACCCATGGCTGACCGGATTGCAGATAGGGTTTAGTCTCCAATCTCGCTAGACTAAAACTATCAAATCTTTAAAATGCAATTCCTAGGGTTAGTCTATGTCTGATCAGACTCAAAGTGTGGAGCTGCAAGATATTCCTGCACTTCCGGCCCGACTTTTACTTGTCGATGATGAGCCTGGACTTCGAGAAGCAGTTCAAGCCTACTTAGAAGAAAGTAATTTTGTTGTGGATGTTGCCAGTGATGCCCGCGAAGGTTGGGAAC
This sequence comes from Oscillatoriales cyanobacterium RM2_1_1, assembly GCA_012033335.1. GTDB lineage: Bacteria > Cyanobacteriota > Cyanobacteriia > Cyanobacteriales > Microcoleaceae > JBHJGO01. The sequence goes on along the minus strand of JAAURB010000048.1, from coordinate 23,519 downwards.
TGTTGCAGCAAAATCTACCTGACCTGGTGGTTACTGACATTATGATGCCTGGGGTAGATGGCTATCAATTCCTCAAGCAGATGCGGGAAGATCCAAGGTTCAAGGCTTTGCCGGTGGTTTTTCTGACTGCCAAAGGCATGACCACAGACCGAATTCAGGGATATCAGGCCGGATGCGATGCTTATATTCCCAAGCCTTTTGATCCGGAAGAACTTGTGGTAGTGGTCAAAAATCTCCTGGAGCGTCGTTTGGTTTCCCAGAGTATGAATGCTGACGGCTCCCCCGATCTGGCAACTCTAGCCAATCAGATTGCCCGAATTGAGAATATGTTGCAGGGGCGCACCGGCATTCAGCAAAACTCTTCTCCGGTGCAGATTGATCTGACCCCTCGAGAACAGAGTGTGTTAGATCTGGTGGCTCAAGGATTGATGAACAAAGAAATTGCCCGTCGCCTGGAAACCAGCGTGCGGAATGTGGAGAAGTACGTCAGCCGTCTGTTCACTAAGACCGGAACCAATAGCCGTACAGAGTTGGTGCGCTACGCCTTGGAAAATGGATTGACTCAATAAACCTAAAACCGATCTGTCGCCTCAATCAGGGCGCTACGAATTCCCGGTTCTCCCATGGAATGACCAGCATCCGGAACAACAATAAACTCCGCCTCAGGCCAGACCTGATGCAGCTCCCAGGCCGTTTTCATCGGACAAACCACATCATATCGCCCTTGGACAATCACCCCTGGAATCTGACGAATCCGCTCAATATTGTGCAACAACTGATTCTCAGACTCCAGAAAGCCGCGATTGACAAAGTAATGGCATTCGATCCGGGCGAAGGCTAGGGCAAATTTAGCATCTCCAAACTTCTCCATCAGGTTCGGGTCTGGATAGAGCCTGCTGGTACTGGCTTCCCAAATTGACCAAGCCCGGGCTGCTTCTAGCTGAACTTCCGGATTGTCGCTGGTTAGTCGTCGATGATAGGCGTGCAAAAAGTCATGGCGCTCTTCTGGCGGAATCGGTTTGATATATTCGGCCCAGGCATCGGGAAAGATGGAGCTCGTACCCGATTGATAGAACCAGTGCAATTCCTCCTGGCGCAGCATAAAAATTCCCCGCAAAATCAAGCCCTGACAGGCCAAAGGATGGGTCTGACCGTAGGCTAGGGCCAGGGTGCTTCCCCAACTACCCCCAAAAACCACCCATTGTTCAATCTCCAAATGCTGGCGCAGGGTTTCAATATCCTGTACCAGATCCCAGGTGGTATTCTCTCGTAATTCTGCATGGGGAGTACTCCGCCCACAACCCCGCTGATCAAACATCACAATCCGCCATTTGCCCGGATCAAAGTATTGCCGATATTTGGGTAAACAGCCACCCCCCGGCCCCCCATGCAAGACCACAATTGGTTTTCCCTGAGGATTCCCAGACTGTTCAAAGTAAAGGGTGTGGAGCTCACTGACTTGGAGCTGACCCGCTTGATAAGGCTGAAGGGGGGGATAGAGTTTTCGCATGGGTGAAAAGTTAGGTAGTGCCGTTTAAGGACGGGCGAAGGGAAATGTACTGCGGGTGTCAAACTGACGACGACAGGTTTCTCGGCCCAGAAGCGTCCCGGAATAGCATTGATTGACTGGAATGGCTCTATTGTCTCCAGTAAACTCCACAATCAGCAAAACCTGTGGTTCCTGGGTAAATACCTGGCCAAAGTTCCCGGTCAACCCCGGGGAGATTTCTTCAGGGGCCACTGTCATTTCCCCCTGATTCACTTCAACCAATTCTTCCCCCTCCTGACGATATTCCCGAAAGCTAACTGTGCCCAAGCGCATCGGCTGATCTCCCTGGTTGGTCACTGTGCCTTTGATCACGAAACGATTCTCCAATCCCGCCTGCTCGCGGATTAGAATCATATCTCCAATCTCAAGTTTAGAACTAGGGTTTGAAGTTTCCGGACGGGTTTCTCCGGTGGGCCCTAGAGTTGGCTCTCCAAAAGCGACTGGAGAGATTGAAACCCAGAGCGCTAGAGCCGACAGTTGCCAATATTTCATTGGATTGCACCTCACTGATGACTGATGTTTACATTGGCTTGATAGAATTTCCCTGGGGCTTTTACATAGACCCCTGGTTTTCTGGAGCTGTTGATTGATATGCTTGAACTGCCTTTCGGATCTGAACTCAAGCCATTTGAAGTAGAGTGATAAACCTATCAGCAGCCCTCAATCTTATCACTTGAAAAGCTAGTTTTTCTACCCAGATTTTTCTGAGACATCGGCTTAATTCCAACCTATTGAGTCCAACCTAAGTAGCTTGACGCAATTAACTTTAAGGGTGACAAGGTAGCTGAGATGCTTGCTGAATGGAGAATAGAGCGTTCAGTCCGTACTGAAAATGGAGGCGTTTATGGGGCTTAAGCGCCATCAGGGTCAAGGCAATGTCTAGCAAGAGTACCATAGAATTCATCCAGGCCAAAGCCAGTAATCCCAGGGTAAAATCACTTTGATCTGGATAAGTTTGTTTTCCTTTGTCAACTTTAAATAGGGAGGTGGCTCGTCAATTTATTCTTCAGGAGCCTCTTCTGCTTAGCGATCCCTGAAAACCCACATTCTTTACATTTTGTCAATGCGTAAGTCCTGGAGAATTGGTATGAAAAATTGGCAATCGGATCACTAGCATTAATTCCAACTGAAAGAATTTACCGCCAAGCCCATTCCTTGAACCTGACCTCTACCCGAACTCCATCTGCCCCCCTAGTCATCCTCTAACATGTCCGAACTGTCATCTGATTCTGCAACAGTCTGCTGAATAATTCGGGCTGGAATCCCCACAGCCGTTGCATAAGAAGGGATATCAGATAAAACGACGGCATTGGCTCCAATCTTGACATGGTTCCCAATCTTAACTTTTCGGAGAATTTTGGCCCCCGCCCCAATATCCACATGGCCGCCAATCTGAACATATCCAGTAATGGTGACCTGCTGAAAGATCAAACAGTTTGGCCCGATGGAGGCTTTGGGATGAATGACGATACCGTTGGGATGGGGCAGGAGTAATCCGCCCGAAATCTGACTATTCAGGGGAATTTCCGCACCCGTCACAACACTCCAGAAGCGATACTGAATCGTAGCAACTGCCTTCCTGAATGGGGCGAAAGGCCCGGAATGTTTAGACCACTTCTGATAGGCCCGAATGGACTTGAGCAGTTGGCGATTGGGTTCCCACCATTTCCTTAGCGTTTCACGCTCCCAGTCTGGTTCCGTTGCTGATATGGCAGGTTTGGGCTGGGTTGAAGTTTTCAGATCTGAAGACATCATCTTGGTTAATTCCTGATTTGAATCTGATGTGAAATTTCTCTAGGAAAGCCCAATGAAATGTCAGACTTGCCTGGGTTGAGACCCGTAGCTTTCCATAACCTCAGACTTCCTAAAGCCCGAGCAACCCCATGCCAGCTAATCCTGAAAATGTTGGGTTTGACTGATATTAGAGTTGCTGATATTAGATTAACGTTCAGTAAACTAGGTTACCAACTACCGACTCCAACCTGCCTTCCAGTCAGCCCAGCACTTAACTATTAGTTAACTATCAGCCCCCAGAGGAGTGACATCTTTGTATTCTACTAGCTTGGTCTTTTTCCCCCGCAATAAATTCCAGTAAAATTTAAGCTGACCTTGAACCAGGGGAAATTTCCCAATCACGCAAGTCCAACCATAGACAAATGCATCCTGATTTCCATAACCTTTGCCCTTCATCCCAAGAAAGAGGCGCAAAATTTGAATCGGATAGAGGAGACATAATATGAGACTCCATCCCTGGCTGGGCCAGATCAACCCCAGGCTCAATACAGGAAATACCAATCCCCACAACCAGATACTTCGGCTTTCCTTAACCCAGTGCCGTTCAGGGGAGCGACCATGGAGCCAGGAACCTTCAGCATAGGCATGACCCACTCGAACATTTCGCTTCCACCATTGGCCAAATCGATGAATATCGGCATCGTGCCAGGTCATGGGAGCATCTACCCGGAAAATCTTCCAACCATTGCGGCGAATTCTCACACAGAGCTCCGGTTCGCCGCCCCCAATCAAAGTAGGATTAAAACCCCCAGCCTGTTTAAAGGCAGCCACCCGCATCATGGCATCTCCATGACAATAGGGAACCTCCCCCAGGGGAGTATCCCATTCAATGTCAGCCAGACGATTGTAGACAGAAATCTCGGGAAACCGCTCCTGTCGCCGACCTGAAACAATGGCAAACTCAGGCTGGGCATCTAGTTCTTGGATGCCCCGTTCAATCCAGCCCTCCACCAATTCACAGTCCCCGTCCACAAATTGTACATACTCCAGTTCTGGAGCAATCTCGAGCAATCGATCAAATCCTTCATTGCGGGAACGGGGAGAGGCAAACGGTTTGGCAGGATCGAGCTCAACCACATTCACCCCCAATGATCGGGCCAGCTCAACGCTACCATCCGTGGAAGCCGAATCTACGTAAACGATGTGTTCAATTTTACCGATGACAGAAAGGAGAGATCGGCGTAATCGCTCTCCCTCATTGCGACCAATTGCTACAAGTCCGATTCTAGCCATTTGTTTACTCCACTAACTGAAATCACAACCCCGTTCTCAAGTCCGGTCAGTATTCATCCTGATGATTCACCCTAATTAGTTCTATCAAACTCTTTGGGTATAAAGGTTAAGAAAACCTCAAGAAGCGGAAGTTTGTCGGACAAACTCAATCAAGGCATCATACCGGGGTGAATTTTTCTGGCTGACATGTTCCAAAGCCCCCCAACTGCCCCATTTGCTTGGGCGACTAATATCTGAAAAGTGCATAAAAAGCGTTCGGGTTTTTTCGGGATCTTTCCAGGCATTGAGCATTTCCCGGTAGCGATCTGAGAACCCAGGTTGACGATGCAGATCAATCAAGAATTGAGTAATCCTGTCATTGTTTTTGACTTGTCTATCCCCAACAACATGACTCCCCCCCTCATAAATTACTAGTTCCAAACCCCTGGCTTTGGCAATCGTAGAGTAATAATCAAACCGCTCCGCCAAGCTAGCGGTGGTATCCTCTGGATTGTCCAATACACTGCCATCTTTGAGCTGAGTCAGCCCCATTTTAAACTGATCAATCTGGGGATCCGCTATCCAGGACTCCAGGGTTTTTTCATAGTCTGATTTGCCTAACCGACCACTGAAATAGGCAGTAATGGCTAGGGCATCAACGCCATGTTTATAGCAAGGAGCCTGCTCCCATTTGGGGCAATCTAAAACCTGTTCAGCCCCCCACCGATTTGTGGTTTTAGTCCCCATAACACACTTGACCCGCTGCTGATCTTGACCAAACACAGCCTTCCAAGTGTCGCACATCTGAGCCGACTGAATGCCATAGGCCTGGTAGAGTGCCTGCTTTCCCAGGGGGTGATTTTGCGCCAGCCATTTGGTCTGACCAAACTGATTATTCCAGACCTCATTGGAATATTCCACATAGAGGGTCAGGGCTGGATCAATTAGCTCTTTGGCCATCTGAGCAAAGTTTCTGATGTAGTCCTCCGTCGCCTGATGGGGCATATTGAACCAGGGATCGGCCTGAAGCTGATTCGCGAGCTGAGCCATGACTTCCAGGGGAACCCCCTTGCCCCTGCTATAGGTGGCATCTTCAACTTTTGGGCGATCGCCCCAGGTTTTCTGGCTAGAGTGATTGGTGGCCATCCAGTCCATGAAACGCAAGGCTTTGAACGGTTTGATTCGGTCTAGAAATTCCGGATTGAAAATCTCAGTTTGATAGGTGGATTCATACTGGGCCGGAATCACCCGAATATTGCGGATATAGTTGCCCTGGCGATCGGGATCGGTGGCGGTAATGGTGAGTTTGATGCCTTTAGCGGAAGGAGTGACATTGAGTACGTCCCGGCCTAGGGTTGAGGCGGCTGTATCCTTCTCCCCGTCCATATCGTATTGGATTGTACCCTCTCCGTCATAAAGCACCAGATATTGTCCACCGGGATAGGGCTCGGCCCCGCGTCGGAGCAGGGTGGTAACTTGAGTAAATTCTGGGGGGTCTCCGGGGGCCGGTAGAGATTTAACCCAGCCCTGGGGATCTAAATCGAGCTGGTCAGCTTCTTTGGTGTTCCATTTTCCCTGGCATCCTGGATCATTGCGGCGATCGCATTGGGTGATCCAGGAGCGAGCTGACTTGAAAGCATCAACAAACGGGATTTCGGTGGAACGATCGGCAATTCCATTCAAGTTCATACCCACCCTCAGGGTTCTGGCTTGAGCTTGAGGGACTGAGGATTGTTCGGGTAAACTCCCCGACTGAAGCTGAGAGGGATCAGAAGCCTGCCAGAACCGGGGAAAACTAATCAGAACAGCCACCGTCAAGCCAAATATTACCAGCAACCCAGCAAATCTTTTCAGGAAGGGGCTTTGAGTCAGAGTCTCAAGGAAGCTTAGCATGGGAGATTCATCAGTTCAGTGGGGGTCAGATGCAATATTTCTGGTAATCTCTCTAGCAATACAGGGATTTTCAATCCCATACTCCAAGAACATGAAAAACGCTGTAGAAATTAAACGCTACACCCATAACTTACAAGCTTGATAATACTCCCATCCCTAATCTCATAGGTTTCGCAAATACATTTCACAAATATACAGTTCACAAATTAAGTGGGCAAATCTGACCATAAACCTTTCAGGGGAGAATCGTTAAAAATTGAAACAATATCTGCGGTTTGCTCCGGGGTCAATTGGGTTTTCCACTTGGACATACTCTCTTTGGGATCGCGGTAGACTCCAAAGTAATCCTTACTGGATTTACCAGTGGTTTGGGGTTGACCAGAGACAGAGGCCGCAATAAAGTCCTGGGTTGATGTCCCCCATTCCCAGCCCAAAAATTCAAAGATTTCCCGGGCTTTTGTCCGGGGATCATTACAGAGATCTTCATAGACCACCACCAATCCGGGGGTATAGGCTTGGGCAAAGTCAACTAATCCCTCGACCTGGAGCCGCCATCGGATAGTAGCCCGTTGAGTGTCTGACATCTGTTCGAGGCAATCGCGATATTGCCATAGGGATTCATTACCGCCAATCTCTAAAGAATGCTTCAGATTTTCAATATCCTTAGCCTGACGTTGCTGAAATAATCCCAACTCCACACCTTTTTGATAAGAGGCAATATTGGCAAAAGGGTTGCGAATCATGGCAATCAGATAAGGATGTATTGCCTCACACAAGTGGGGTAAAAGTTCATTGGGAAAGTTGACATCTTTGATCAGAACAGGGGTATTAGCATTGAGGCCCGGTCGCCCATACCATTGATATAAACCCTTTAAAAATCCAGCCCTGGAGCCCAGTCCATAGAGGAGATGTAAAATCTGGGGATTCTGGGTTCTGAAGCTTTTAGGAGAAAAAGGAGGCATATCTACTTCATGAAAGCACTGCCGCACGATGGATTCAAATCGTTGATGTAATGGTTCGGGCTGACCATCTTGAAGCTCCTGCCGCCAATGACTGTAGGGAGTGGATTTGCTAGGCAAGAAAGGTTCGTACTTGTAATTACAGTGCTCATCGGTATTTAGAATTTGTCCCAGCCAGGTCGTTCCAGAACGTCCTTTTCCCGTCAGAAAAACGCAATTTAAAGATGGTTCTTCCCCGTGGTTTGGGCTACCTGAAAGAGCTTGCTCAGTGGTCTTTTGAGTTGAAAAAATCATTATTGAATATGATTCCTAATATATCCTGACTCAAGATTGAAACAAACATCAAAACTTTAGAGCACCCGAACCATAAACCGTCCTTCTATTATCTATGGTGAATCATCCATTTGCCAATTTTTATCAGCGCCTGTCACCTCTAAAAATACTTAATTCTGGTAATTCCAGCAAGACTTTCAGGAGATGCTGATTTGTATCCCCATGGTTCAAGGGTGGGGTACTGGCATCGACTGCACTTGAGACCAACGAATTTCAGGGGCTTCGAGGACATTTAACTCAAACTGAGCGCAATTCAGGGGCATTCCTAACCAGCGGCCTAAAACCGCCAGGTCTTGATCAAAAATATCCTGCAGCCGTTCCGTCTGCTCGGCACTGAGTTCAGGTCGTTCTTTCATTGTCCATAGACCCCTGAGCCAGATTCGGAAACTTTTGGGGACGAGGGTTTGTCTGATCTGTTTTAAGCCGGGGGCCTCAACCAGAAAATCCCGCCATCCACTCGACTGCATCCGTTCATTTGAAACGTTTTGGGCCTCTAGATTGGTCTGCCAGGTTGGTTGGGAACTGTAGCCAATAAATTGGCAGACCCGTTCCAATTCAATTTGTGGGGTGTGAAATAATCGTTCAAAAAATACAGGTAAAACCCGATCCGGGCCAAAGGCTTTGAAGTAGGGTTCTAGCTGGAGGGTATAGCGACTGTAGTCGATCAGCTCGGGATGACTATTCACAGCCTGATTAATCTCTACAGAGATGCGCCGCTGACTCCATTCATGAACATACTGAGATACCAAACGTTTTATGGGATGACGCATGACATAGATGAGTTTTACCTCTGGCAAATACCCTTGAAGTCGCTCAATAGTCTGGGGATAGGTGGGTAATTTGGTGTAATGAGTGCTCGACTCGCCGCATAATTCATCGGCCTGGGCGGCAGCAAAGTGGGCTTGATACCAGTCCAGTCCTCGGGCATATTGCTCATCATTGCTGAAAAAATTGGGTTCTTTTAACTCCGACATGAAAATGCCAGACTGGAGGGCAAGTTGCTCATGCAAGGTGCTGGTGGCACATTTCATCGCCCCAATAATAATAAAGTCTGGTTTTTGATTCATGAACTGCTTCATGCTAAAGGTTATAGGGTTTCATCGGGTTTAGACTATTTGTCCAGATATCCTGGGCTTCAGCTTTACAGGTATGGGGCTGCTTGGTACCGGCCCACTCCCGCGTCAGGGAAATACTACGGCCACAGATCCAGAGCAGATTTGCCACCAACATCCCCTGATAGCCATAGAACTTAGTAAAGTAGCGCGATCGCGAAGCATAGAGATAAGCAGGAGGGCGCTTGCGGGCCGCGACATCTTGCTTGACAGAACCACTGCCACCCCGTAGATGTACCACATGGGCTTGGGGCCAGTATAAAATTTTCCAGCCAGCCGCCCGAGCCCGGCGACAATAGTCGTTGTCTTCTCGATACATAAAGTATCCCTCATCCATCAAGCCAATTTGCTCAATCACCTGCCGCCGAATCAAGACACAGGCAAAACTGATCCAATCTGGCTCTATCGGGACATCTGAGACCGGAATAGGAACATCATGGGTTTGTAATAACCGGGTGATCGGGCCAGTTTGAGCCGCTGTAATTAATTCACTTAAGGGAGAGCGATCGCGAAAACAACTGATCTGGGGAGTTTGATCGGGCCACTCCAATCTAGGGCCAATCAGCCCCACCTCTGGATGGTCATGTAGGGCGTCTAGAAGCTGATGCAGAGCCCCAGGCCGAACCAGAGTGTCGCTATTTAGGAGCAGATATGCCTCTGGGGTTGCAGCTTTGATCCCCACGTTGTTTCCAGCGGAAAATCCACCGTTGACGGGAGACGGCAAAAGTTCTGCCCAGGTTTCCCAGCTATTCTCCTCAATCCCCTGCTGAATTTTATTCAGGGAATCATCTCCTGAGGCATTGTCCACCACAAAAACCCGATCCAGCTCACCCCTAACCTCTGTCTGAAGGGAGTCCAAACAGTCGATCACAAGACCTGGAGTGCGGTAATTTACAATGACAACAGCAAGTCGCATAGGCTTAGAAAGGCTTCAGTAAGGATATCTTTAGAATCACAACTAGAGTCACCACTTTCCGATTCGATTAGACTGAATTCTTAATTAAAGCTGAACTTAGTAAAGCTGAACTTATTTCAGGTAAGTTGCATCAATGCCATTGATCTTAAGCTTGAGTTGTTTTTCCCAGGATTTTAGCCCCAGATTTCTAGCCAGGTAATCTTGAGCAAACAAGGATGGGCCATAGCGATTCAAGCGGAATTGAAACCGTCCCCACCAGTCTTGTAATTTGAGTTGCTTTTCGGCCAGAGGAGACAACTGAATCGGCGGTAGACCACTCAATTCATAGCCACGAGCTACCAATAGATCGGCAATCTTGGACTCGATCAGCTGAATTTGATGATCCGAAAGTTTACGCTGCCATTGGCCAATATATTTGGGATCGGGAAACTCGAAGGAGCTATCCTGGGAATAACTTAACATCCCTGGGTCATAGGTCGGGCCAATAAAGTCACAGAGCCTGGTCAATTCCTGCTCAGGATTGGAAATTAAGGCTTCATAGGTGACTTCAATCCAGCGATCGCGGGTCAGTTGATGGCTCAAGGTTTGCCAGAGGGATTCTACCTCAAACCAGCGCTGTACCCCTGTCCAGACATTCCCCGCCCAGCCCATGCCAATATTGGAACGGGCCACATCTCGACCATCGCGGATGATATGAATAAAGCGAGCATCAGGCCAGATTTTTAACAGCCGATTAAAGTGTCGATGAACCGTCGCCCCTACAATGGGTTTGTCAGTGCGATCGCGCTTCTGAACCAGAAAGCTATTGGCCAGTTGTGGATAAGTCAGGCCCATATCAAGCTCAAAACCAGTGGCTCGAAAAATCCGGTGAGTTTGTAGCCATTCATAGTACTGATCTAGGGGTGGCCATTGGCCATCCCGGGAAATCTGATCTACAACATATTCAAACTCGTTGCACCAGGCAATTTGAGGATGATGACTGAGCATCAGCCTCAGCATAGTAGTTCCTGACCGTTCAGCTCCAACTAAAAATATTGGCTTAGAGATCAACATAGGGGTGTTGAGTTAAAGGGTGAGTTCGGACTTGAATGGCTTAGATTAGATATTATCTAGATGATATCTAAATGCCATATCAGATTATTAGGGATGGGGGCTAGCTATCATGCAAGCGTGGGGCACCGGCAGGCAGTGCCCGGTTCAGGCGACGTTTTCTAGCAAGCCTGGCAGATACTTTAGTGAGATTAGTTGATGACTTGATGGATGGTTTGATCATAGAATGGGAAGCCCCCGGAGTTCTAGAAACAGCAGGAGCACGCTGTACTAGTAGACCTATAATGCCACCACTCACCACACTATAAACAGGATTAACCTGATTATTCAGGGTGCAGTCCAGCATGTACAGCACAATCACCACATTGAGAGCTGCGGCTGGCGCAACCAGAGGAGTGAACCAGGTGTGGGCGGGATATCGCACCATGAAAACCAGGGCTGGAGTGAATTGAACTGCGACAATGCTGATCAAACCAATGATGCCATTGACCCCAAACGCTTGAATCCACATGCTGTCTGTGACAACGGTGTCCACCAGTTCCCCTGACCAGTCGTAGTCATAGACGCGATTTCGGCCCCATCTACCCCAACCAAAAATCGGCTGCTCCCGCGCTTTCTCCCCCAAGACTTCTTCATTGTCTAGCCTGAACTGCAAAGACTGCGATCGCTCTTCCCCCGCTATGTCAGCCGAAATACTAACAATCCGATCTTTGGACTCTCCGGAAAAATTTCCACTGGCGGCCAAGCCCAAGTAGCCAGATAAAAGCACAATTAACACCAGTAACGGTAAAGAAGTCCTGAACCATTTGGCTACAAAAAGCACCAAAACGCCGTAGATCAGATAAGCATAGGCTCCAGTGGATTTAACCAGAACCACGGTGACAATCATTCCTGCAATCAAAACCGCCATGGGAATAGCCCATAGGCTTTTCAAGACTCCAGATTGCCAGAGCCAGAGCCCAATTAGAGTGGCTGCCATCATCCACATCCCCACACTCAGACCATGGCGCATGAAGACAGTCGGACGAAACCCCCCTAATCGCATACCCTGGGAAAACTGGTTGATGCCATGGTAGCCGTAAACCATGCGATGGAGTTGAGGACTGATGATCACTTCCAGAACGCACAAAGGTGCATAGATCAAACCACTGACAAACATGCTAATCGCCATTTGCCGCTGCCCTATCCAATCGTTTAGATAAACGCGACCAAAAAAATAGGGTAGACCATAGGCCACAACCCGATCTAAAACCGCTGAAGCTCCTTCATAAGCTCCTAAACCATTTACTAAAGCTGTGCTAAAAGGGCCCAAGAAGCACCAGACTATCATCGGGACATCTAGCCAGGTTACCTTGAAACTTCTAAAGCGCTGAGCATCGTAAACCACCGTAGCCAGAAAAATGCTGTAGCAGGTTGCTGACATCCGATCATAATCAGGCAATCCTAGAAACTCAAAGGAAACCCTTTGCGGAAGAAATAGCCATGCACCGATAAAACTGACAATTACTGCCCTGCGAGGCGGTAAGAACCTAAAAAATCCCAGGACGACGACGGGCATCCAGGCCAACATCGTAAAATTGGCTTGAGGGGTCATCAGCATCAGAACCGACCTCATGAAATCAACATCAACATTACCAGTCCAATCTAGCCTTAATATTTGGTTTTAGTACACGAATAATCCCAAATACTAATAATCCCAAATACTAAAAAAGATGCATCAGTCAATCCCCCTGAAATTTACTCCCCAGAAATTTGATCTCCGGGAATTTGATCTCCAGGAATTTTATTTGCCATTGAAGGCATCCATGATAATCGGGGGAACAAATTTCCTCAGGGTGCTTTTCCAGCCTGATTGAGCTGCTTGTTTTTGGGGTAAACTTTCTCCGGGACGAGACTTGAATAAAGTTGAATGAGATCCAGAGAGTTCTTCTTCGGGTCTGCCATTGGAATAGTAATATAAAGCCAGGGATTTGCGAGTTCTTCCCTCTGGGCAAGTCAAAGGATTGGGATGACCATGGTAGGAAAAGTCATTGGTATTGAAGATGACACAGCGATTGAATACCGGCAAGACTTGCTTTTCACATTGCTTCATCTCCCGATCCCACAGCTCAAAATGCCCACCGTAATCTTCCTGCCAATCCTTGTTTAAGTAAATTAGCAAGTTGAGGCGGCGATCCAAACGCAGACGACGATGACGATTAAAGTCGGCATGAATCTTCAAGAATCCACCCCGTTCAATTTGATGAAGACCTCCCCCAATAAAATGGGGATCAGAGATAATGCCTTCAATTCCAGTCAGTTTTTCAAGGAACTCAACAAAAGTGGCTGAGTTCAATTGATAGAGCAGCAGCCGAGTCGCTTCTCCCATTTGCTGTTCATGCTGAGAGGCTAACTTTTTCTGCGAGGGATCATCAAATGTTTTCCATCCGATCTTTCCAGGTTCAGGAAATTCTTCCAGAATCGCATCCAACACAAATTCTGGCAAAAAATTATCAATAATAATGTGGGGAAATGGCTCAGCAGTGATATATGACTCGTGATTTTTGGAAGCCAAATCATCGAGATATTCGGGATCCATAAAGGACATTAAGGCGGAGGTTGTCAGAGTTGATGTCATAGGTTTTTCCAGGATAATGTTTCCAAGATGATAACGGCTAACAACTAGATCTTAAGTTGTAAAACTATTGATTCCAGTGAGATAGATCACGAGCCAGAAACTCAGATAATTTTTGATTGGGCTGATGAAATTTTTCTAATAGCATCTGGCGGGTTTCAGGCAACATCGGGGGCGGCACATACTGCTGGGATTTCCAATCCTCATACTTCACGTTCTTGATGGCTCTGTAAAGTCGATTTTTGGCGAATTTCGGAACCATAGAGCTAATCAACTCAGCTCCCGGAAAACTTTTGAAAGATTCGGTCAGTTGCTTGCGAACCAACCATTCTGGATGATCACCCGCTTTATTGGCAACAACAGTGCCTGCTTGAACAAGATCAACCCCTGGATCTGCACCAATGAACTCCACGATCCTTTTTAAGGTTTCAGCCGGATTTTTGATCAAATCCTCCATCAACAATAGCAGAAGAGACTCCCGGGGATAAACCCGCAAATACTTTTCAATTTGCTCCAGATAGTAGCTACTATCAACAAATTCACTCTGGGATGTGATGGTTTGCTCAAATGCAAGTTCGGGCTTATGCCTTGAACCCTTAAGCCGATGAACATAAAATGAATAAGCTCGATCAACTGGATGCCGCATGATATAAATCAATTTGACATCGGGTAATACTTTCACCATGCGATCAACGGTATGGGGATGCTGGTGCAACCTTGAATAAGTCGTTGAAGCTTCCCCAGAAATTTGCTCAGGTTGGGCGTTTTTGAACAAATCGAAGTACCAGTCCAGCCCCCGTTGGTAGTTTTCATCTACAGAGAAGAAGTCAGGTTCTTTGGGAGTACTCATGTAAATTTGGGGATGCCGACAAAGATACTGATACAGGGTTGTTGTACCGGACTTTGCTGCACCGATGATAATAAAGCCAGGATGATTCATGGGTCGTTTTTCTATTGATGTAAAACTAGTGACTGAATCCCACCATGGTTTGTACGCTTGATCGCCTCATATAAAGCGGCTTCAAATTGCGTAGTTGCATCTTCCCAAGTGTAACCTGTTACTTTTCTGTAGGCGACATCAGACATTTGTTGCCATTCCTCTTCAGAAAACCGACAGATTTTTACGATGGCTTTCGCCATGTCTTCTGGGTCTTCTGGGTTGACGAGAATTCCAGCCCCATTTGCTAACAACTCTGGTGCTGCTCCGGCTGGGGTGCCAATTACAGGGGTACGACAGGCCATTGCCTCCAGAATTGGTAATCCAAACCCTTCGACTCGACTGCCAAATAACCAGGCATCCGATTGGCTATAAAACTCTCTGATCCGCTCCTGAGAAGGCTGACAAATATAAACCGTATCCTGGGGTAGGGGTAGCTCTGGAGTGGGTTCAGCATGACCAAAGGCAACCAGACGCAGATGATCAATTTCTTGGCGGGCCATAGAAAAAGCAGCTAAAGTAATATCGCTGCCTTTCCACCTCCTGTCGGATGCATACATGGTACCCATGGTTGGAATGGACTGTTTGGAGCGAGGTTTTGCATAAAATTTATCAAAATCTACGCTGTTAGGGACAAGAGAAACACAAAAATCATGGTACTGAGTTTGCATAATCTCAACCAACCAATTTGAGATGGTGATTTTGTGGAGGGGTAGTGAGTAGGTGGCTTTAACTCTGTCTATTGGTAGATAGTCATGGACTTCATGGTGCTGGATAAAGTAGGCTTTAGCCCCTTTGGATGGAGAAAGTGCTGCCACCCACTCAGCCGTTTCCCACCAACTCGCAATCACAACATCTGCGTCGGGCAAATCTGAATCGATTACAGGAGGTTGATGATCTAGAATTTTCCGGGGAACTTCCATGCCATCAAAATGAGATGGCCCAATATTTTTCCGATTAATCCAACCTGACCCTTTAAGCAAAGAACGCACCTGTTTCTTGAAGGATGGGGTTCTTTTCTTAGGGCAAACTACTAACACATCATGACCTCGTTTTCGGAGACGATCGGCATAGGTTGCAACAACCTTAATCCCTCCAGTTAAACTCACCCAATCTCTGGTGACAAAGGTGATTTTCATTTAGATTTAATGCCCTCAGCTTATAGGATATTGTCAATCGGCAAACCAAAACCCATGGTGTATCTGATGCCCCAGATGGTCAAAGTTAATCCGCATAGCAGCAGTGTTGCGGCAATATCTTGTTGAGTCCCCCCTAGCTTTTCTCGCCAGAGACCATAATTAACGGCGGCATAAAATGGCAGATCATTGAAGGTGACAACCACTACAGCCCCGAGTACTCCAAATTCTTTATAGGCCAGGGGAAGCAGAATAATCATATAGAGGAACTTCAAGAAGTTTCCCAGGGCCACGAACTTGGGCTTACCGATAGCAAAGAGAGTTTTATCGATCGTGGCTGACAGTAAAAACGGCCATAAACCTAGGGCTAAAACCGGTAACATCCAGGAGGCTTGCTGGTATCGTTCATCGTAGAGGGTGAGTACCAGTAGATCGCCAAAGCTAGCCAGCAATGCCACTAAACTGGCCAGACCCAGCAGTAAGAATCGCCGCTTTCGCAGAACTTTTAATCGCAGTTCAGACCGATCTAGATGGGTATACCGAGAAATCACCGGAAAGACAACCTGGCTCGCAACCTTTTGGGCGATTTGCCGGGGCAAATCTGCAAAGGTAAAGGCAACCGTGTAGATTCCCAAAAACTCCAGGGAAAAAAGACGACCTAAAATCAGGCGGTCGGCCTGGGTCGCCACAAAGGTCATGGCTGTAGAGATAAAAATCCATTGACCAAAGGAGACCAGTTCTCGAAGTGAGCTTTTTTCCCAGGCAAAGCGATTCGAAATATCTGGATCGATTCGATGACTCCAGACTAGCTTGAGAACACTGCCCACCAGGTTTCCTATAACCAATGCCCAGATGCTAGGACGGAAATAAGCCCAAACCACCATTACTAATAGCGTTACAGCCTGAGCGATCGCTTCAAATCGCGTCAGCTTGCCAACCTCCATCTTACGGTTGAGTACCGCCAGAGAAGTGGAGTTGAAGCCTGATATTAAAGCAGTTAAGCCCACCAGCGGCAGCAGCCAGATCAGTCTATCATCCCCGTAAAACTTGGCTACTGGCCAGGCCACGAGCAGACAACCCAGCCAGATCCAGCAGCCTCGAATCACCTGCATCGTCCAGGCCGTGTTCAGAAACTTCTCATCCTGCCATCGGGAACTGCGGATAATCGCGGGGCGAATCCCAATATCAGAAAATAATGTTAGGCCAATGATGAACGTTTGAACCAGGGCCATCAAACCAAATAATTCTGGAACCAATAGGCGAGTCAAAAGGAGGTTGCCCCCTAGCCTCAGGGTTTGACCTCCTCCATATCCTGCTAGAGTCCAGATGGTAGCTCTTATGGCTTGATTCTTGAGTGATGGCATGGCAACGATCGAGGGTTAAAAAAGAACTATGCAAGTCAAGTGTCCAGGACTCAAACAACGTTCCTAAATTTTTATCAAGCTCCTAGCTCAGTTTAGTTTACCGCCGTTATCAAGCACCACCTTTTCCCAGGGGTTTCACCAAACCTTTACATTTGGTTTTACAATCCCGGTCGCAATGGTAGGATACCTGCCTCTAAGTCTTACATTTATGCCTTTCTACTCAGAATCCCTCACCTTATGGAGGCTTGTTTCGGCTCTGACAGATAAGATATGGTAGTCACAATCTCAGTTTCGGGGGCGGCTTCCTTGGTTCCAATTCGTGATGAAAATCCAGTGACGATCACTCCCTGGGTGACATGGGGACTGATTCTTGTCAATGTCATCTGCTTTATAGCAGAGATACGTCTAAGTTCAGACCAGCTAGAACTCTTTCTCTACAACTGGGCCTTTGTTCCCTGCCAATTGACCAACCAATGTTCTACCGCCCTGCCCATTTCACCGTGGCCAGAATGGATTACTCTAATTACCTCTCAGTTTTTGCACGGCGGCTTCGGGCACATTGCTGGAAATATGATTTACCTGGCTATCTTTGGCAATAACGTGGAAGATTGCCTGGGACATTTTAAGTTTCTATTTTTTTATCTCACCTGTGGCGTTTTAGCGGCTCTCACCCAGGGGTTTTTTGCCCCTGATTCCGTAATTCCGACCCTGGGAGCTAGTGGGGCGATCGCTGGAGTTTTGGGGGCTTATATTATTCGGTTTCCCCGAGCTAAAATCACCATGCTGCCTTTGCCCTTGCCAATTCCTATCAAGATTTCAGCGTTTTTCTTCCTGGGTTTCTGGTTTGTGATGCAGTTTGCCAGTGGGGTGGCTAGCTTCAACGTCCCAGCTAACACAGGTTCAGAGGGAGGAGTAGCTTATTGGGCCCATGCTGGCGGGTTTATTTTTGGGGTTATTTTGGGGCCGCTTTTGGGGTTATTTTCTAACCGTCAGTCCCGCTCCTAGATATCGTCTCCGGTTTGACCTGAGATTTTTTTTAAACCTCCCACAGTGTGAGGGTTTCAAGAAAGTTAAATGTCCTATGAACGTCTATAGCACCTCAAATCAGGGTTCGATAACCTGATGACAAGATTACGGACATGCTTCCACAGAGATTGTATAACTGTAGCCAATGGAGTCATATCCCCCAATATTCAGGTTGACCTGATATGGTTGTTGGTCAATCCGAGGGCTGCCCTTCAGGGTTTGAGTCTCCCCCGGTTCAAGCTCGACTTCATTATCAAATACTCGGTCAGTCGTGTCATCAGGGTACTTAAGATAAACTTTGACGCGATAAGTCGCTGGTTCAGAGGATTCAGACCGGATCGTTGCCTGGTAGCTGCTGAAGGCATTACCACTGGGCACAATAAAATCGGTGTCCCAATTTCCCCGATATCCTACAGGAAGATTCGGAATCGTTCCCACGTTGGGGGGAGAGACACTCTTGGTTACCTCAGTGCCCTCTCCTTTGACAATCTCTAAAGGAGTGCAAGTTTGGGCATTGACTACGCCGCTAACTAACCCATTAACAACAAACAAACCCATTACCGCTCGAAAAATAGCAATTACTTTCATAAAGTACACCACTAAAATATCCAACTAAAATATCCAATCAAACAATCAATCAAAATCTGGCGCAACCATAGTATATTTTCTCAAAATTCTCTCGAATATATTCTCTCAGAAAGCCATGCTGACAGTTACTTTCAAACAGACGAAGCCCCATATTATAGTAGCAAACAATTTCTGGCAAGCTATCCCAGGAAATTAATACACTTCTGAGTACAGAGTTTGAATTGGGCAAGAGGTTGAAATGATTCAGGATTCAAACAGACTACTGGAGGCAATCGGGTATTTCATCCTGTTAATTGGGCTTTAGGCCAGTTTTAACTTCCGCATAGTTCCCCCTTAACCTTGGTCTCATATAATAATTTTTGTCAAGAAGACATCTCAAGAATCTAAAACTCAGTCTGTCTCCTAGGGTTCTCTCTGGAATGTTTTGGAATGATCATTTTTTGGGGGTATCAGCCTTCCAGGCTGAGGATGTTTCCCACGGCTTGAATTCCATAGGTTAGCTGCAATCCCTGACCTCATGGGTAATGAGGAATTGAGGCCATTATTTTTCGAGGATCAGTACTGATCGTCAATGTCCAATGAAGTTAGAAGCAGCTTCATCTCTCAAATGGTGACTTGGATTTCAATTGAGAAAATTAGTATTAACCTCATAAAGAACAATGACTAACGGAAACAGTGTTATTTTCATTCATCCGGATGGTACCAGTCCATCTCACTATGCCGCTGGACGGTTTTTTCAGGAAGGCCCCGATGGTCGTTTGAACTGGGACAATATGACTCAGGCTGGGGTTTATCTGGGTCATATGGCGGATCAGTTGGTGGGAACGTCCAATGCTGGGGCTGTTACCCATGCTACGGGAGTCAAGGTATTCGCCGGTTCTTTCGGATTTGACGAAGCGGGTAACCCGGTTGAATCCCTCTCTGCTTTGAGCCCTGAACTCGGGGGCCCTGACCTGGGTGTTGAGCCCGGGCTTACTATTATGGAGGAGGCGATCGCGCCGGAAAAGCTACAGCCGTGATCAATTCAGGGTTAATCGCGGAACCTGGAACTGGAGCATTCCTGGCAGATGTAGAAAATCGCAGCGCCACGGAAGAAATCACCGCTGAGATCTTGGAATCCGGGGTCAATGTCATCCTGGGTGCGGGTGAAACGGATTATTTACCAATCGGAACCATCGGTTTCTTTGGGGAAGAGGGTACCCGGGAAGATGGCCGGAACCTGATTGAAGAAGCGGAGTCAATGGGCTTCACTGTAGTCTTTACGGCTGAAGAGTTGTTAGGCATCCCGGCTGATACGGAGAAATTGTTGGGAATTTTCGCAGCGGAAGATACCTACAATGACACAACCGAGGAAGTCAACCAGGCTGCTGGGCTGGATAACTATGGCCAGTTCCTCCCCGATGGTACTCCCACTAACCCCCCCACGGTTGGTGAAATGCTAGAAGTAACGTTGGGCCTTGATCTGTTTTCCCCTGCCAACGAGAACGGCTTCATGGTGGTACTCGAAGAGGAAGGCACCGACAACTTCACCAATAACAATAATGGTCGCGGTTTAGTGGAGTCAGTTCTCCGGGCCGATGCTGCCATTGGTGTAGCCCAGGATTATATCGACAATGTCAATCCCGATACCTTACTGATTACGGCGGCTGATAGTGATGCTGCGGGTCTGGAAGTAGACGACGCTACCGCTGATGAACCGGTGGGTACGGTTCCCGTAAATCCCACCCTTCCGGATCGGTCTGATGCCGTTCAAAATCCGCTAGATGGTACTGAGGGCCGAGATACAGAGCCTTTCGTTGCTGCCCCTGATACCAATGGCAATGAATATCCTTTTGCCCTGGGCTATGTTGGAACCCCCGATGTGGCTGGAAGCATCGTCTCCAAGACCTATGGCTTGAATGCGGAACTGTTGCCCAGCACCGTGGACAATACCGATATCTACCGAATTATGTATCAGACTCTATTTGATGTAGAGTTGCCGCGCTTTGTTCCGGCTGAAGCCCCTGAACCCGCTCCAGAAGCCACAGCGGCCACTGGAAACGTGATCTTTATTCATCCCGATGGCACCAGTCCTTCCCACTATGCCGCTGCCCGATTTGTTGCTGAGGGCCCTGATGGTCGACTGAATTGGGACATGATGTCCAATGCCGGAGTTTACCTGGGCCACATGGAAGATCAGTTGGTGGGAACGTCCAATGCTGGAGCCGTTACCCACGCTACCGGAACCAAGACCTTTGCCGGTTCCTTCGGATTTGATGAAAACGGCGCGCCGGTAATCCCCCAATCCGGCAAGCAGGGAGAAACCATTCTGGAAGAGGCTATTTCTGCTGGAAAGGCCACAGCCGTGATTAACTCAGGGTTAATTGCTGAACCCGGAACCGGAGCATTCCTGGCCGATGTGGAAAATCGGGGCAATACGGAAGAAATCACCGCTGAGATTTTGGAATCCGGGGTCAATGTCATTCTGGGTGGAGGTGAAACGGATTATTTACCGATTGGAACCATCGGTTTCTTCGGGGAAGAGGGCACCCGAGAAGACGGTCGGAATCTGATTGAAGAAGCGGAAGTCCTGGGCTACACAGTGATCTTTACAGCGGAAGAGCTGTTGAGTGTTGCCCCTGACACAGAGAAGTTGTTGGGTATCTTCGCGGCTGAGGATACCTACAATGACACTACGGAGGAAGCGAACCAGGGTGCTGGGCTAGATAACTATGGCCAGTTCCTCCCTGATGGCAGCCCAACGGATCAACCCACTGTTGCTCAGATGTTAGAGGTGACCCTGGGACTGAATGTATTCACCGAGAATAACTTCATGATTGTGTTGGAAGAGGAAGGCACCGACAACTTCCCCAACAACAACAATGCTCGCGGAGCAATTGAAGCGACCATTCGGGCTGATGAAGCCATTGGAGTAGCCATGGATTACATTGAGAATGTTGATCCGAATACCCTGTTGATCACGGCGGCGGACAGCGATGCCAGCGGCCTGGAAGTGATTGACGCATCCGGTGAAACCGTCGGAACTCTCCCCGTAAACCCCACCTTGCCTGATCGTTCTGATGCAGTTCAGAATCCTTTAGATGGGGTAGAGGGTCGAGGAACTGAGCCGTTTGTTTCTGCCCCGGATCTCGATGGCGATCAGTTTCCCTTTGGGGTGGCCTTTGTGGGTACTCCTGACTTTGCCGGAAGTATTGTATCCAAAGCCTATGGTCTAAATGCTGACCTGTTACCCAGCACCGTAGACAATACCGAAATCTACGAAATCATGTATCGCACCTTGTTTGGGGATGTCTTACCTGAACTGGTGGATGGGACACCGATGGCTGAAACATTGCTGGGGACAGAGAGCGATAACCTGATTCGAGGAGATCTGGGGGACGATACCCTTGCAGGGAGTGCGGGAAATGACTTCATCTACGGCGAAGAGGGCAATGATTTGCTGCGGGGGGATGCCAACGAGCGAGCGACAGGGGGCCCTGAGGGAGGTAATGATACTATCTTTGGGGGTCTGGGCAATGACCGGATTGGTGGCAAAGGCGGCAATGATGTCCTTTATGGAGACGACGGCAACGATCGGATCTGGGGGGATGCTGGCGATGACCTGATTGAGGGTGGCCCCGGGAATGATCGACTTTGGGGTGATTCCGGGGATGCTGAAGGGGGAGCGGACATCTTTGTTCTGACCGCTGACGCAGGAACCGACACAATCAATGACTTTGAGGTTGGGATTGACTTGATTGGTCTGGCGGGCGGTTTAACCTTTGCTGACCTGTTGCTGACTTCAAAGAATGGCAATGCCGCGATCACATTCAACGAAGAAATCCTGGCTGTGATGTCCGGCGTAGAGGCTACAAGCTTATCGGAGTCAGCGTTCACTGTAGTTTAGGATCGGGTAGGATCAATTTGCAACGATCAAGATTGCTACAGCGATTTTCAATTCCGTGAGGCGCGGATTTGGGAGTGGGTGGCACCCCGCATCACCCACTCCCTTACTTCAGCAGCATGAAAAACGCTGCATACACATCCTGGCTCTAAAATCTAACCAGCCCTGAGGAATCAATTCAGATTCCTTAGTTTTTTTGTTCAAGTGAACCTCAGGGGGTCGGGCTCGCTGAAATGGAGTACGGGTGAGAAATCTTGTTCCCCTATGCTGGGGTTGGATTGGCCTATGGGAAGCAAATCTAACTCTCTACCCAAAATTGGATCGGGTATTTAATTCATCAGGAACCTTGCCTGGAGATTTTCCATAGATTAAAGTCTATGCATGTATTTCATATCAATGATTGGAATATATCAATACTCCGGACAGATTTAGGAGGTGATGGCTCCGTACTGGCAGAGGTTTTGGTAGTTTGGATGTGATTTAATCAAGGTTGGCTTCAGCTCAAACATGGAAATAAATAATTCTAAAAGATGTTGATTGAGGGCAAGGCGTTTCAAAGAGGCAATAGAGAAATGAAGTGACGAATCACAGGGCTGTTCTGGAGCTAAAGCAAGCTTGGCCAAATTAAGAGCGAACAGGCTGAGATTGACATGAGAATCAATGGGAACTAGGACGATTTCTCCATCGTGGCGTATCCCACATTGGTTCAGGAACCAAAAACACTAAAAGGCAAACCTCAAAAGTACGAATGTCACTACAGCGCTGGAAATGATGTTGTTTCCATACATCAATGAACCAGCTACGGGCTCACGGATGCCATCAATGTCAACGGGAGGGGCTGCGATAAAAGCAACGATGAAACAAATGGTTGCAGCTAGCAGGGTAGGAATCATCAGAACTCCGAACCAACCTACATAGAGGCGGTTGCTAGTTGAGGTGACTCAGTTGCAAAACTGCGCCCACACGTTAGCGCTCTCGCGCTGTTGAATGGTTGTAGTCGTTGGTATGTATGATTGCCATGATTTTTTGGCGTTGCATAATAGTGCCATGAATTGAGGCTCAATCTGATGCAATGTCCTGACTGTGGTTCCAGCCATATCCGTAAAAACGGCAAGATGAGGGGTAAACAAAATCACATTTGTGTGGCGTGTCG
>JAAURB010000151.1 GCA_012033335.1 Oscillatoriales cyanobacterium RM2_1_1 | reverse complement strand
AATACTCGATTGCGTCATTTCCAAATCCGTAGAAATGCTGAAGCACTCGATTCGGTTGCTACTTCATTACCTCAAATTCTGGGATGTCCCGATTCCGCAATGATTCATTGCATCATTCAGCAACGCCGACTTATCGTTACTGTTTGAAGTTCACCAAAAATTTCATCTTAACGTTCATCTTAAAGTTCACCAACAGGTTCGGGTTCCCAACTTTCACCATACTGATCCCGCAAATTCTGCCAGGCTTCGACCTGTCCGGGCTGATATTCTCCCGGTTTTCCCCACTGCAAAAAAGCACTGAGGGCGATCGCCTCTTGATCATCAATAAACCGAACTGCATAGGTGGTGAAGTTGCCCCGTTTAGCCTCTCCCGTCTCAAATTTTACCTGCTTGATTTTGTCCATATTCAGATGAAATTCCAGTTCCTCCGTGTGCATATTGGCATACTTGCCCTTGGGGAGCTCCGCATAGAATAACTTCTGAATTTTATTGCGGGCTTCCAGGACAGCAGCGCTACTGGTAACAATGATTCGCAAGGTTCCGAGGGCATCACAGGCTTCCAGGAAATCTCTTAAAGTGGCCATAGGTTAACGGAATTGACAAGACTAATGTTGCCCCCATTGTAAACAACAAGGGTAACCTTGCATCGATTTGGGTCGCAGTCTTGGAATAAAGGTTCCTCAGCCTGTGTCAAGCCTGAACCCTACAACCACTCCCATCCGAAACTGACCTGGGAAGATTGATCTTGGACTCGTTGATCTTGAATGTTATGGAGGATAAACCAGAATGTAAAGCGCTTCTGGTGAAAACAGGCTAATTTCTATCCCAGGACAGACAGCCCCATCGGGGTTCTGAACTGCACCGCCTACTTTGGCGGGTCGTAAATCTGAGATTTCCCATCTCCTCCCCATCATTTGAGGGTTTCAGCGCCCCCCGGTTTTGTGGTAAATCTACAGACTGTTCTTGAATTTTATTTTCCTGGAGCAGGCGTTATGGCCGGTAATGAAGTACAGGCAGACTTTTGGATTACAGAATACATCACGCCTTGGGACATCTACGCCCATGGAGTTACCCGAGTATTGGCATACCAGAAAACAGCTTTTCAAGAAATGTATATTGTGGAAACAGGGATTTATGGCAAGGGATTAGTCCTTGATGGCAAATGGCAATCCTGTACAGGAGATGAATTTCTCTACCATGAACCCCTGGTACATCCTGCCATGGTCTGCCATAGTGCCCCCCGTCGCGTTCTGGTGCTAGGGGGAGGGGAAGGAGCCACGATCCGAGAGATTCTCCGGTGGAATACGGTGGAACAGGTGGTGATGGTGGATATTGACGGAGAAGTGGTCAAAGCCTGTCAGGAACACCTGCCTGAAATGCATCAAAATGCCTTTGATGATCCGCGATCGCAACTGGTAATCGCGGATGCCCTGGAGTTTCTCGACAGGACTGAGGACAAGTGGGATGTGGTGATTTCTGACCTCTCCGATCCGATTGAAGCGGGGCCATCTTTTAAGCTGTTTACGAAAGAGTATTTTGAGCAGGTAAAACGGGTGCTGGCCCCAGATGGATATTTTTTGATTCAAGCGGGGCCTGTTTCCGTTGGGAGTATGGCCCTCCATGTCCGTCTGGTGAATACGGTCAAAGCGGTCTATCCCCATGTAGTGTCCCTGAGCAGCTATACCTCAACCTATGGCGCACCCTGGGGCTTTGCCCTGGCTTCGGCTCAGGAGATTGATACCCAGCCTGATATTGCTCAGGTTGATCGATTGCTTTCCGAAAAAACAACAGGTGATTTCCGGATGTTCGATGGCAGAACGTTCCTGGGGCTGTTGCAGACCCCTTTGCATATTCGACGGGCTATTGAGGCAGAGACTCAGGTTTACACCCTGGCGGAGCCCCCTAAGTTCTTTGGCAAGGGAGCGGGGGAGAATTAGGGAATTAATTTGATGGCAGGGTTGAGGAACCCAAGGTTTTTTGGGTGGAGGGCTTTCCCCATCCCCTGCTGGGGAAAATTCCTGGGCATTGATGGTTATGGTGCTATCGCGTTGACTATGCCAAGCGCGCGGTGTTGTGGTTTTTCTGAGTTTCTGTGCAAAAGCCAGGGTCATGCCCTGGCTTTTTGAGTTTGATCGGCTGAGTTTTGAATCAGAATTTGTGTGCGTGCAGTACCTCCACATCATAGATATAGGCGATGCCTGAATAATCGTCGAAAAACTTCGCTGCGACTTCATCTGAAATCCTCACGGCCAGATCCCGATCACGGGTGAGCACCTCGAACTTGATATTCGAGTAGGTGTCAGAAACGGTGGGTTGTCCCGACGAACGCAGGTTGCGACTGCCTTTACCGCCAGCGTCCAACACCGTGTAACCGGTAGCACCGGCTTCGTCGATGATCTTGGCGATCTTTTTCAGTAGCAACTTTTCCGTGACGATGACGAGCTTGCTGGCTTGCTGTGTCATGCTGATTACCTCTCGATGTGTGTATTCATTGAACTACATAGAAACTTAGGAAAACGGTAGTGCTGCGTTGGTCGCCGAGCTAGGGGAGCACCGGCAGACCGCAACCCGTCTGAGATCATTAGCCTAGCGCTTGGGCCAGTGCGATAAAAAGCGGTATTGCCAGGGCCAACGCAACCGGCGTGCCGACGGCTGTGGACGCGCCGATATAGGCGGAGGGATTAGCCGTCGGGATACCGGCCCGTAAAGTGGGCGGCCCTGAGATGTCTGAACTGGAGGCAGCGATAACGGCCAAGAGCACGACACCGCCAAGGCTGAATCCCGTGGTGACATGGGCAATCATGCCGAAACTGAAGGCGATGAGCCCATGCAGCAGCGGTGCTACCAAGGCATATACAGCGTACCACTGGGCCACCTTGCGTAACTCGCCAAGCCTTGCCGTGGCCTCCATACCCATTATCAGCATCAGCACCGAAAGCATGCCGCGAAAGAGGGGCTCGTAGAAGCTTTCAAAGACACTTTCCGGTCGGGTTAGTAGGCCCAGAGCGATACCGAGCAGCAGTGCCGATAGGGCAGAACCTTGGAGGCTTTCCTTCACGATAGGCCATATTTTGACCCGCTCCTGCTGTTTGTTGGGATACCCCCGTGCAACAATACCCTGCTCACTGAGAGCCTCACCTGCATGACCGCGCTGCTTACCAGGATGAACGCCTGCGGTAACACGCTGCTTGCTGAGAGACTCCTGCTGACTGGTATAAATGCTGGCCAAGACGATCGCAGTCACGAGCGCTGGGATGTCCATGAAGGGATACAGTGCACCGGCCCAAGCTTCGTATTTGATGCCTTGCCCTTCTAGTAGCGTCAGGGCGGCGGCAAGGGTAGAGCCACTCACAGCACCGAACAAGCCGGCGGTCGCAATGGCATCCACAGTTTTGACGTTCGGCAGCTTGGCCAATGTGTAGCGCCCAATGAACACGATCAGGATCCCCACTACCATAGCGAACATTGCAGGCAACAGCATCTCTACCAGATTGGCATTGCGGATCTCAATGCCGCCGAGCAGGCCGACTTTCATGAGCAGCATAAAGACGATGAACTTATACACTGCATCTGGAATTGCCAATCGGCTACCTAAGGCGGCAACGATCATGCCACCAATCAGAAAGCCGAGGGTTGGGGACTGCAACTGCGCCAGAAAGCGCATCGAAAAATCAGACAAGAAATCCACGGTGTAATTCCTCCTTGATCAGTCTTAAGGGTTAGGACGGCAGGCAAGCGTAGTCTCAAATCCCAGGGGGCTAGCTCCACGCATCTGGGCGATCGCAAATGACCGCGCTAATCAGTGGTGATTCACGTTCGGGAATGAGCTGCGCTTGATCGAACGCAACGCCCACCTATGCCAAAGTGAGCGCGCTGGGAAATTGCCCGACCGGAAAAAACTAAAGCATAGGCTGCAATCTATGCAACTTACCTTTTTCATGTAAGTAAGTCTACAGCAAAACCTGAAGAAAGTATTCAATTGGCAGAACTGACTTTCAAATCCCAGTTACAAGTAAAGATTTTCTAAGGATGACAAGAATGTTGAAAAGCTTGGCCAGAGAGGGGAGTTTGGCCAAATGTGTCCAACAAGAATAGGGTGGTTGATGACCACCCAAAATTCAGCATCAGTCTTTCGGCTGATTTCCTGATCTCTATTTCCAGCACCCCTGACATCTTCGTCCTCTCCCTCAATACTAATACGTTCCCTATTTATGTGGTGGAGGGTAGGAAACCTGGGCCCTACGTGGGTTGGTGTGGTGGAGGGCAGGAAACCTAGGCCCTACCTGGAGAATAATTCCCGAATCATCTGCTCACCGGGTTGTTTTTCGGGGTTTTTGGTATACCACCAGGCCCAAGCAATCAATACGGCTTGAAACGGTAATCTGGCCAAGTAGAGTAACTGATTATGGGGAATTCCTTCCAGCTCAATATTGTGAATAGTCATATAAATATTGGCTGGAAATACTGCAATAAATAGGGCGATCAATCCCCAGGCGGCTGCCACACTCACGTATGGAATCAGTAATCCAATTCCTCCCAAAATCTCAAAAAAACCGCTAATATAAACCAGTGCTTCATGGTTGGGAAATATGGGGGGGACAATTTTTATAAAGGGTGCCGGTTTGACAAAATGAATGATCCCCACGGTCATAATTGAAAAGGCCAATACGGCCCGGAGAATTTCTTTCTGACGGTCTGAGAATGGGTTTTTGGGCATCACCTTCAGGGTCAATTTTAGGGTTAGACTAACTGAGGAATTTGGCCGAAGCAATTCAGCCTGAGCAATTAAGCTTTCTGATAGTTAGCATTGAGCCAACATTGAGGCAAATCTTCTCCAGAGGGAAACATGAGTTGGGTCTTTTCTATGGGTTCTGGTGGTTGTTCCTCCTCTCCAGCCTGGGGCTGACCCCAGATTTGAGACTGATTGGGGTCAATTAGCATCAATACATCTGAAACCTCGATTAAATTTCCAGATTTTTTATATTTTAACAACATCGTAGCATCTCCTCTAAACGTTCCGGGGTGAAATGTAAAAATTGCAGTCAAGCTTCTTTTCCCTTAAAGTATCAGGATTCTTTGATGAAGAAACTCTGTCAAATGATAGAGTTCCTGACTCGAGATTTTGCGTTTTTGGAGAAATTTCTATCTTTTGATTGAAATCAAGTTTGACATTTGAGCTTAGGATAGTAACGCCAGATTACTTCTGCTCTTTATCCGGCGTTATGTTTGGCTTAAATTATTCATATATTCATACAACGATTTTCAATTCTGTGAGGTACGGATTTAGGAGCTAGTGGCCTACCGCGCCACCGATTCCCATACTCCAACACTATGAGAAACGCTGTAATCAATTCATTCATGATTAATGACCTCCAAATGCAAATGCCAAGTTATTTCACTGTTAGATTTTTGCGGTTAGTCAGATCTGGTGTTTTATCCATCTGCATTTCAGTTTCTCTGGGTTGTTCCTACAGCCTGGCTCAAGAGGAGGTTGTGCTACCCCAGTCCAGTGCTGGGGCTACAGTGAGCTCCCCGGACAGTGGGGTCTATTTTGCTGATGTGATTGTTCGGGGGAAACCTGTTTTTCAGGTGGGGGGACTGGCGGATTTGAGCGCCCGCGATCGCGCTCAGATTATCAACCGCCGAGTTGCGAGTTTGCTGGCTCAGTCTGCTCCGGTGGGAATGGTTGAGGTCAAGCCTGATGATCCGCGAAAAATTGCGACGTTGCAGGTGAATAATCGGGTTTTGATGACGGTGACGCAACAGGATGCTGAGGATTTTGGGCTGGCGGTCGAGGCCTTAGCCCAGAGATGGGCGGGTCAATTGAATCAAGCTCTGGATAAGCCGGTGTTGGCGATTGATGTGGGACAACGTTTGTATGGAACGACCCGTCAATTGTTGCGAGATACGATTGGCAATTTGCCGTCTTTGATTGGGGCAATTCTGGTGGTGATTGTGACTTGGGGTGTGGCGAGAATTGTTCGTTATGTTGCTTTTAGCTGGGCTCAACGGACTGAGGGGGATAGTAATACGGAGTTGCTGATTGGTCGTCTTAGCTATGGCGGCGTGTGGGTATTGGGGAGTGTGATCGCGTTGGGGGTTTTGGGGCTGAATTTTGGGGCGTTGTTGGGGGCTTTGGGTTTGACTAGTGTGGCGATTGGTTTTAGTTTGAAGGATGTTTTGAGTAATTATATTTCGGGGGTGATTTTGCTGGCGGCGCGTCCGTTTAAGATTAATGATCAGGTTGTGATTAAGGATTATGAAGGGACGATTACTCAGATTCAACTGAGGGCGACAACGATGAAAACCTATGATGGCCGGGTGGTTTATATTCCTAATCAGGAGGTTTTTCAATCTAGCATTATTAATAATACGGCTTCGGCTCGCCGCCGGAGCTCGATTATTGTGGGGATTGATTATGGGGAGGATATTAGTCGGGCTAGAACGGTTATTTTAGACCGTCTGAGTCAGATGAAGGATATTGAGACTAGTCCTCCGCCTGATTTGTTGGTGAAGGAGTTGGCCCCGAGTACGGTAAATCTGGAGGTGCGGTTTTGGGTGGATTCGAGGCGATCTGGTTTTCTTTCGACTACGTCTGAGGCGGCTCAGGCGATTAAGGAGTCTTTGGAGGAGTCGGGAATTGATATGCCGACGGATATTTATACTCTGGTTTTCCGTAATC
This sequence comes from Oscillatoriales cyanobacterium RM2_1_1, assembly GCA_012033335.1. GTDB lineage: Bacteria > Cyanobacteriota > Cyanobacteriia > Cyanobacteriales > Microcoleaceae > JBHJGO01. The sequence continues at coordinate 234 of JAAURB010000151.1, read as the reverse complement.
AACCAATTCAACTGATTGAGGGTTTTGAAAATGGCAAGTTGAGTTGATTCTGGTTTCAGTCCCGAAAACGGGATTTTAGGTTTTGCGAGGCTGGTAAATAGCTTTTACGATGAGAATAAGCTGTTTCAGTCCCGAAAACGGGATTTTAGGTTTTGCGAGAAATCAGTAGGGACACATCTCCGGCATCTTGGAAAGTTTCAGTCCCGAAACGGGATTTTAGGTTTTGCGAGGCGT
>JAAURB010000150.1 GCA_012033335.1 Oscillatoriales cyanobacterium RM2_1_1 | reverse complement strand
CAATAGAGTAGGATGGCTGTGCAGAGAGAAGGGGCAGCGCCCTTCAACCCCCTACATGTATCTTCTGATTAATTGTGCCTAGCTACTTACTTAAACCATACCGTTAACTCTCGACTGTCTATAACAGTCAGCCTTATGACGACATCTTCAGGGACAATTTACTTAGTGGGGGCGGGTTTGGGAAGTCCAGAATATCTGACGCTTCAGGCTTATGGCTTACTGATTCGGGCTGAGGTATTAATTTACGATGCCCTGGTGGATGACTCCATCCTGAAACTAACCCCTGAAAATTGCCTCAGAATTAACGTGGGCAAACGGGGTGGACAGCCCAGTGCTTCTCAAGCGGAAATCAATCAATTGCTAGTTCAATCCTGCCAACAGGGACATCAAGTTGTTCGGCTAAAAGGGGGGGATCCATTTATCTTTGGGCGCACCACCTCGGAGATTCAAGCGTTAGTTGCGGCTAAATGTCCGTTTCAGGTGATTCCTGGGTTATCGTCTGCTCTGGCAGCTCCCCTATTAGCCCGTATCCCCCTGACCGATCCAGTGATGAGTCGGGGTTTTGCCGTGATCACCGCCCACGAACCAGAAGCCCTGGACTGGGAAAATTTGACACCCCTGGATACCTTGGTGATTCTCATGGGGGCCCGGAATTTACCAGAAATCCTCCATCAATTGCAACGCCATGGCAGATCCCCTCAAACTCCCATGGCCGTGATTCAACACGCGGGACGTTCTCAGCAACAGGTTTGGGTGAGCACCTTGCAGGATATTATGGGAGAAATCCCGGCCCACTCCCTTTCCCCCTGCGTCATGGTGGTGGGGGAAGTGGTAGGGTTGCGGGAGTTTCTAGCCTCCCCTGAGTCCCGCTCGTTCCAGTCTGAAATTTCTTTCCCCGTGCAAATGCCCCAAGTTCCCGGCATGAATTCCCCCCTGCCCTTAACCAGAAAAACGATTCTCGTAACCCGCGCTGAGGGGCAATCTAGTCAGTTTCGGGATTTGCTGGTGGCTCAAGGGGCAGCGGTATTAGAATTGCCGGCCCTGGTGATTGGCCCCCCTTCTAGTTGGGCTGAATTGGATCAGGCCATTGCCCAACTCAGCAGTTCCAGCCAGAATTCCGGTCAGAACTTTGATTGGTTGATTTTAACTTCAGCCAACGGAGTGGATGCTTTCTTTCAACGGTTACAAATCCAGGGAAAAGACAGCCGCGTTTTGGCCAAGACTAAAATTGCCGTGGTCGGGAAAAAACCGCAGAGGTGCTGCGTCAGTATGCCCTGCGACCTGACTTTGTTCCGCCAGAATTTGTTGCTGATGCCCTGGTAGAGCACTTTCCCGAAAATCTCACCGGTCAGCGGATATTATTTCCTCGGGTCGAGACTGGGGGACGGGATACCTTAGTTCGGGAATTCATCGCCAAAGGGGCTGAGGTGGTGGAGGTTCCAGCCTATGAATCCCGATGTCCCGATGCCATTGACCCTGATATTCTGACGGCCCTGCAACAACATCAGATTGATATTGTCACCTTTGCCAGTTCTAAAACGGTGAAGAATTTCCATCAGCTTGTCCAGGGACTCGGTGTAGATTTACTTGCGGGAGTGGCGATCGCTTCCATTGGCCCCCAGACTTCAATGGCCTGTCAGCAATATTTTGGCCGGGTAGACATGGAGGCAACCGAATACACCTTGCCCGGATTGACGGCGGCCATTGTGGGTAAGGGAATGGGGGAACGTGGGTCTTAGTCCCGCACGCTGCGGGAGATTCGACTGCTACTCTGGCTGGAGTAATCTTGTCTGAGCAAGTTGGATCTATGAACGAAAAATTCTCGTGCCTTTAGGTCGAGGAGTGTCAATTCAACTTGCAGTATCTCTGGGAGAGGGGAGGTTAATGTTGTACAGTAACGGTTAAGGTTTTTGGATTTAGATGGTTAATCTATATCTATAAGGTTAAAAATCTATAAGTTTAAAAGGATACTGAACAAGTGGTTGCGAATCAGCCAGTAGTAGCACAAAATTCCATAGGGCAAAATTCTGAAGTTCTAGATCGAGCTTTGCTACTAAAGGTGAAGCGGCTAACCTCAGCCCGAGGTCAGATCGTATTGCCCTGTATTCCAGCTCTACTTGATGAATACATGGCCCAGTTCAACGCCCTGTTAAAAGCCCTAGGGCAGAACTTTACGCCTGAAGAAATTCAAGCCCTGCGACAACTCGTGAATCGGCGGCTGCAAGAAGGCTATGACACCTCTCCCCATTCCCGTCTGGTCTTCAAATATGAGCCCCCCGAACCAACTCAAGGCTTAACCAATGGCCTAAAACTCTCCGTCAATACTGAGATTCTCTCCATTGCTGACAAGTACAAGCGCTGGTTGAGTACCCGTCAAGGCCCTTTGTTTGGCTCCCATCCCGATGCTAAATTGATGGCGATCGCCCGTCAACTGGGAGATCCTGCCCAGGCCCCCATTCTAGACGTTGGGGCGGGGGTGGGCCGCAATACCTTGCCCCTAGCTCGACGGGGCCATTCTGTGGATGCGGTAGAGCTCACCCCAGAATTTGCTCAGATCATTGCCAAAGCAGCCCAGACCGAAGCTTTACCGGTGCGGGCAATTCAAAGTAATATTCTCAATCCAGCCCTCAAACTGCCCCAGAACTGCTATAAGTTAGGAGTGATCGCCGAGGTGATCTCCCATTTCCGGGGAACAAACGAAGTCCGCCAGCTCCTGCAAATTGTTAGTGATGCAATTCAGCCTGGAGGTTTACTGCTGTTTAGTACCTTTGTGGCAAATTCTGGCTACGAGCCCGATGCTAAAGCTCGGCAAATGTCTCAAGTTCAATGGTCTTATTTGCTGACTCAGACTGACCTGAAGACGGCGATGGCCGGTTTGCCCCTGAGGATACTCTCAGATGAATCGGTTTATCAGTACGAAAAAACCCATCTCCCGGCGGAAGCCTGGCCCCCAACCTCCTGGTTTGAGCACTGGTGTCTGGGGCGAGATGTATTTCCTCTGGCTGAACCGCCAATGTCGTTGCGCTGGATTCTATGTCAGATAAATTAGTCAGGTGAATTAGTTAAGTGAATTAGCAGGAACAATCCCCTAACCCATCATGTTCACAACGAACCGACGGTTGACCCAATTTATTCTCCTCCTCGGTGTTGCCTGTGCCGCCGTGGTTGCTGGGGTGTATCTCCCCGTTGCTCAGATGCAAAATGCCTGGAAATCAGGAATCCCCCAGGAACAGCCGGAGGAAGTGAATCGGGTGTTGCAGTTGGCCTATGTGCTCCCGGAGCAACGACAAACCGAATTGGAGGAACTCTCCCAGGCTACTTCTGATCAAAACCGCAGTCGAGCCCGGTATTTGTTGGCCAGCGATTTACTTCAACAGAATCAGCCAGAACGAGTCATTGAGCTATTAAAGGATTTAGAGCCGGAATATCCTGCCTTAGCCAGCCATATTGCCCTGAAGCGAGCTCGGGCCTATTCCCAACTTGACGATTCAGCCCAGGCTCAAAAGGCATGGCTGGATCTAATCCAGCGCTACCCCAACCAATCCGTAGCGGCAGAAGCCCTATATGAGCTAGGAAAAACTCAACCTGAATATTGGGATCAAGCCATTTCCCAGTTTCCAGCCCATCCTCGTACCATTGAGATTGCCCAAGCCCGGCTAAAACAGAGCCCAAATCAACTCGAACTGTTGCGGTTGATTGCCCGCCATGGGATTTATCTAGACGACTATGGCACCTACCTAGAAATTCTCAAAGCCAAGCATGGTAAACAACTGACCCCGGAAGACTGGGAGGCGATCGCCTTTGGTTCCTGGGAAAAACAAGACTATGGGAAAGGGGCGGTGGCCTATGCTAAAGCTCCCCCTACCCCTCGCAATCTTTACCGCCATGCCCGAGGACTATGGCTAGATGGTAAAATTCCGGAGTCTCGCAAGGCTTATGAGGCTCTAATTAAGACTTTTCCCGATCAAACTGACCCCCAAGGAGAAGATGCTGGATTTGGCTTGCTCCGCCTTTCCCGGCTGCGAGAACCCAAGGATGCTGTGCCTTTGCTCGATCAGGTGATTGCCAAGTTCCCTCGCCATGCCCCGGAGGCCCTGTTTGACAAGTCTAAGTTGCTCGATAAGCTCAAATCCCCCGAATCCGCCTCTAAGACTCGGCAGATTTTGTTGAAACAGCACAGTGCTTCTGAATCGGCGGGTCAACTGCGCTGGGAAATTGCTCAAAAGGCAGCTCAGGATGGCAAAATCAAGATTGCATCGGACTGGGCCAAACAATTAGTGGATCAAAATCCTGACCATGAAATCGCCCCCGAAGCCGCCTTTTGGATTGGAGAATGGGCAGAGAAATCCGGCAGTTCCAAGGATGCAAAACAGGCTTTTGAGTACGTTCTGGCCCGTTATCCAGAATCTTACTATGCCTGGCGCTCGGCGGTGCAGTTGGGCTGGCCGGTTGGGGAATTCACCACGGTTCGAGACCTGTCCCCGGGGGTAGAATATCCCGATAGTCATCCGGTATTGCCGGCGGGTTCAGAGACGGTAAAAGAGCTCTATCAACTGGGTCAACATCAAGATGCCTGGAGCCTATGGCAGGTAGAATTTCAAAATCGTCAGCAACCTCTGGTGGCAGAACAATACACAGATGGGCTGATTCGTTTGGGGATTGGCGATAATCTCGATGGGTTATGGATGCTGTCGAGTCTGAGTATGCGGGAAGACTCAGAGGAGCGATCGCAATATTTAGCCCTGAAAAGAACACCGGAATACTGGCAAGCATTGTATCCCTTTCCCTATCTGGAAACCATTGTGAGCTGGTCAAAGGAGCGGCAATTAAACCCGGTGTTGGTGACAGCTTTAATCCGCCAGGAATCTCGGTTTATGCCCGGAATCAAATCCGTAGTGGGGGCAACGGGGCTGATGCAGGTGATGCCAGAAACTGGAGCGGAAGTGGCTAAAAAAATTCAGCTCACCAATTACTCCCTGGAAAATATTAATGATAATGTCAATTTAGGTACTTACTATCTGGACTTCACCCACAAACAATACAACAACAATTCTCTCCTGGCGGTTGCCAGTTATAATGCTGGCCCCAATGCGGTATCAGAATGGGTAAAGCGATTCAAATTCGACGATCCGGATGCTTTTGTCGAGCAAATTCCCTACCCGGAAACCTATGGCTATGTGAAGTCAGTATTTGGCAATTACTGGAATTATCTGAGAATTTATAACCCGGAAATTTCTCAGAAATTATCTGATCACATAGAATCCTATCGATAGTTTGAAGCGGGTCAGTTCTTGAAACAATCTGAGCAAAATCAAGTTAGATTATGGTTCAGTTGCAGTCTGGTAATCGCTGCAATTTGTGGGGTTTGGGCTTTGACGAAAGCCTTTCAATCTGAATATGTGATCCAGGATGATGCGCGATCGCACATTGTCTGGATGCTGAGATTTACTGATTCAGACTTATTTCCCCATGATCTGATCATGGATTATTTTCAGTCTGTCGCCCCGGTTGGCTATAAAACTCTCTATCAACTATTAGCAACCCTGGGAATTAATCCTTTAATTGCCCATAAGCTATTGCCCACAATTCTGGGACTGATCACCACCGGCTATGGCTTTGGCATTTGCTGGCAAATTTTTCCTGTGCCCTTTGCCGGATTTCTAGCAACCTTACTATTAAATCAAAATCTCTGGCTCAAGGATGACCTGATTACCGCCACCCCCAGAGCCTTTTTTTATCCGTTATTCCTAGCTTTTTTATACTCTTTACTCCGTCAATCCTGGCCAGGTATTGTAATTTTTGTCCTACTCCTTGGTCTATTTTATCCCCAGGGTGTGCTGCTCAGTATGGCTGTTCTGCTGATTCATTTAGTGACTTTAATGGTTAAAAAGTTGCTTGAAAAGTCCACTTTTCTGAGGAGAGAAAGGGGAGTTGGGGGAATTATCATCGGCTTGATTACGGGTTGTCTAGTTCTGCTGCCCTACCTTCTTTATCCCTCCGAGTTTGGGAATATCATCTCTCTGGCAGATGCTAAAAACTTGCCTGAATTCTATCCCGGAGGGCGGGCGGCATTTTTCACTGACAAACCCTGGGATTTCTGGCTGACGGGCGATCGCTCTGGTTTATTGCCCCAGGAATGGTTCCTGAAATCACTGCCGCCTCAGGTTTTGGCGGGGTTATTGTTGCCCATTTTATTGAAGTTTCCCCGTCGGTTTCCGTTGGCTGAGAAAATAACCCAAAAGATCTGGATTTTACCGGAGTTATTGCTGGCTTCAACGGGTTTATTTTTTCTGGCCCATGCTTTACTATTTCAGCTCCATCATCCCAGTCGATATAGCCATCATAGTTTGAGAATTGTTGCTGCCATTTCTGGAGGAATTGCCATCACTTTAATTTTGGACTTTCTTTATCGAAGCCTACGTTTTAAAACGGCCCACTTTCCAGTTAAACTTCCAATTAAACTTGGCCTTGGTTTAGTATTTTTTCTGTTGCTCTGTTATCCAGCTCTGTTTAATCGTTTTCCCACTACAAACTATGTGATCGGTCGATTTCCCCAACTGTACGAATTCCTGGCTAGCCAGCCTAAGGAGAGCTTGATCGCTTCGATTGCAACAGAGGCTAATAATCTCCCGGCTTTTGCCCAACGATCTATTCTCGTCGGTTCAGAATTTGCCCTACCTTATCATCAGAAATACTACGGTGAACTTCAGCAACGGGCCCAGGATTTGATCAACGCTCAGTATAGTATTAATTCTGAAGAACTGAAGCAATTTATCCAGACGTATCAGATTGATTTCTGGCTCCTGGAATCCGAGGCTTTTACACCAGATTATGTGGCTAGAAATCGTTTTATTCATCAATTTAATCCTGCAATTATTCCAGAGATTGAGCAACGTTTGCGCCAGGTTACTCAACCGATTCTCTCGAGCCAGGTAGAAACCTGCGCGGTATTTCGAGTCGAAAACTGGATTACAGTTGATACAAATTGTGTGGTGAATCAGGAGTGATACGGCTGAATTCAGCCCCTAACTTACCCCTAACTTAATAGTTTCCGATATCCCCAATACCCAGAAGTGTTGAAAGAAAGCTTAAGACACAAAAAAGGAGGCAGAAAGTAGTATTCTGCCTCCTAATAATCAAAAAATAGTGAACTAATGGTACTGTCCTTCCCAAATATTGTCAAACCGCTACTGA
>JAAURB010000047.1 GCA_012033335.1 Oscillatoriales cyanobacterium RM2_1_1 | reverse complement strand
TCATTCAACCCCCTACATGTATCTTCTAATTAATTGTGCCTAGCTACTTACCAGGAATATAGAGATGAATGCAATATGGAGGTGAAGAACCTATGAAGATAAATGGCTTCCTCAAAGGATTACTGATGGGCTTCTCGATTGCCGCTCCGGTGGGGCCGATTGGGGTTTTATGTATCCGTCGTACCCTCACCCAGGGACGATTGACTGGGCTGATGTCGGGTTTGGGAGCCGCCAGCGCTGATGCGGTTTATGGGGGTATTGCCGGTTTTGGGTTGACCCTGGTTGCCAATTTTTTGGTGGATCACAGTATTGGGTTGAGGATTGTGGGGGGGATTTTTCTGATCTATTTGGGGGTGAAGACGGCCCTGGCAAAACCCGTCAAGACCGAAGCAACAACCACTCAGATGGCGGGAGCCTATGGATCCACTTTTTTTCTTACCCTCACCAATCCAGGAACGATCCTTTCCTTTCTGGCTGTGTTTGCGGGGTTGGGTTTGGTGAGCGCCACCCCCAGTTATCTCGATGCTGGCATTCTAGTCTTGGGGATATTTTTGGGGTCGGCCCTGTGGTGGCTGTTGCTCACTGGCGGGGTCGAACTGCTGCGGGAAACCCTCAGCGATCGCCGGTTGCGGTGGATCAACTCCATTTCCGGGGGGATTATTTTAAGCTTTGGTTTGATCGCTCTGGGTAGTCTGATTCCGGGGGCCTTGAGTTAAGGTTATTCCTCTGATAAAATTTGGGCGATCACCCCTAAACGCCGCAGTTCTCCCACCAGCAAATACGCCTGATGTTTGTACAGTGGCGTGGGCAGTATTGCCGGTAAATGCTCCATCAAGGGTCGGGCAGTATGCAAAGGGCATCCGGAAATTCGCACAATCAGATTGGCTCCCTCAAAGCTGGCATCATCAGACAGGGTCTTTTCAATTTTTACCCTCCAGGTTGGCTGGGAAATCATGGTTCCCTGTTCCACGGCCCGCAACCCCTCAATTGTTGCCAGGACAATCATGCGATCGCTCGTTCCAACCGGACTTCATCTGAAGGTAATAATCGGGCTTCACTGGAGGGAGTCTGATGCAAAATAGGAACTACGCCATATCCGTAGGCGACTTCCCCCAGGAGCAACCCATTTAAGGTATCCGCTGCGTCAACCAGATATTCTGTGACCAGAATAGTTTGATTTCCCAGTCGGAACAGATTCAGAATATTTTCTCCGAAGGCCGCTCCAGCAAAGGCCTCGGCGGCCACCGCATAGGCACAGAGAATATGGGAATGGGGCAAGAGTTGGGAGAGCCGGTCACTGAGGCCCTGATCCATAGTTCGCAATACTAGATTGCATCGGGGATTGGCGGCTTTGGCCATCAATCCTACCTCAAAGTTCAGCATGTCATCATCCGTCAATACAACAATGCTTTTGGCAGTGGAAAGATTGGCCTTGGTCAAGGCTTCATTAATTTTGCCAATGATCAGCGGCATGGTGGGCAAGAGATTGGGTTCGAGCTGTTGGTTCCCGGAAATCCCCACCACAGGCTGCTTAAACTCTTGGAGTAAAGTCGCCACCTGCTGCCCAACTCGACCCAATCCAATCACGACAGAGTGATCAGATGTCGGCACCGGGGGTCGCCGTAGGACAAATTGGAAACGGGAACTGAGTAAAGCTTCCGTCAGCAAGGCATAGAGGACACCCACCAAAGCGGTTCCAGCCAGGGTAAACCCCAGAGCCACTAACTTCAGCCAACCCGGCGCTGAACCAGAAGACTCAAACTCCCCAAACAGATCCCCATATCCCCCCAGCAATAAGATCACAACACCGTAAAATGCACTCAGCAGGGTGGACTGAGCATAAGCACCGTGGAAGAGTAATGTTCCAAAGCCTAGCAGCACCGCTACAATCGCTCCATAAACTACAGCAGCCCGCCGCAGGGGTTGTTGCTCTCCCCGTTGCCAGAATTTGATCAGTTGTTCCTGGAGAGATTGCCATTGCCAAGCATTGGCCCAATGGAATTGGCGGCTGGTTTGGGATAGGGAAGTAGAGGAATTCTGAGCTTCGGCTTTAGTATACCGATCTACAATTTCTAGATAGGCTACGGTGTCTCCGGGATGGGGGCGAGTTCCAGGTTCCCAGTCATGCAGGCTAGGAAGTTTTGGCGCTTCCCGCAGAGTGTGAGAAAGAATTCGCCGGGTACGATTGTTGAGATCCTGGAGAGAAGAACGCTGACACCAGGGATCGCTCGAATCCAGTTGACGCTGAATTACCCGAATTTGCTGATTTTCGAGTTTAAAAAATCCCAGGGTTTCATTACCGAGAGCTGCCAGGGCAAAGGACGAAGCCGGAAGCTGAGTTGGTTCAAAGGCCACAAAATTACCTAGCTGCTGGCTCAGGAGTTGATTCAGGTTGTCCTTGGCAGAACGCACAATCAGCCGGGTACGGGGGTTGAGTTGGCGAATCACCAGGGCGGTTTCTGTGTTGGCCCGTTCATCCGAAGCCACTAACAACGCCGCCCGGCAGCACTGAATTTGAATCCGTTCTAGGACTGGGATTTTGCGGCAGTCATCAATGATCAATTCCTCTAGGAGATCGGGGAAATCAGTCACTTCCCACTGATCGGGCTGGGTCAGATCCAGTCCTTTGATCGGGACACCAAATTCCCCCAGGGCAACGACACAATATTGGCCCAAGCTCCCCAAACCACAAACCAGAAAATATTCGGCTTGAGTCGGAGAGCCAGGGTTAGAATGATGGCTAGAATTTTGGCGAGAACTGGAGTCAGAACTGGCAGAGGATTCGAGGGGCAACATAGACAAAAGCCTGTAGAAAAATTAATTCTGATTGCTCATTATCAGGAAATCCCAGGGAAATTATTATAGGAGAATGATAGGGAGATGACCCATGGCTTCAATCCTGTGAAGCATGAACTTGAGAGTTAGTACACGATGCACCCTTAACCCCCATGCTCTAGCCGCCTGCAAAACCTTGTATTTCGGCTGAATCTTGGATCAATAAATATTAGAATCAGCATTTTTATTTTAATCCGGCTGAGCTAAGAATCTTTGTTCTGCCAATTCCCCGCCTCGAATCGATTGACGCAGCCAACTCAACTGGACTTCCTGGACTTCTAATTCACTCAGTCTCCAGTTGATCGTTGAGGCCCGTAGCCGTTTGGTCACTTCATACAGACAAATCGCCACACTGACTGAGATATTAAAACTTTCACTAAACCCAAACATTGGAATTTGCACCAGATGATCAGCTTGGGACTGGGCAAATTCCGAGAGCCCATAGAGTTCTGTCCCAAACATCAGGGCCAACTTTTGCTGAACTGGAACCTGGGCAATGGTGATTTCGTTCGCGTGGGGGGTGGTGGCAACAATTTGATACCCCTGGGCCTTGAGCTGCTCCAAGCAGATTTGAGTATTATTGGCCTGGGGCTGGTCGTATCGATATAGGGTTAGCCAACGATCGGAACCAACACTGACCTCACGATTCAAATCAAGGGAATTACGATTTTCAATCAGATGAACGTCCTGGACACCAAAACTATCGCAACTTCTCAGGCAAGCACTGGCATTGTGAGGTTTAGAAATGTCCTCTAATACAACCGTAATGTAGCGGGTTCGTTGCTGTAAAACCGTTTGAATTCTTTGCCGGCGACTCTCCTGAACAAATTGGCCCAGATGGGCAATTAATTCTGGTAATTCCTGGTGATTTTGCGGTTGTGCCATGATCTAACGATAGGAAGTGCATAGGGTAAAATCTATGGATTTTTAGAATAAAATAGATAAAGTAAAATAATATAAAATAGATTCAGATAAAAATCCGGAAACTACTACACCCCATCCGCATAAAGATGCTGTACTCCGAAAACAGGGCATCAACTCAAGGGCATAGAGCAGGGAGTTCCCCGTTCCAATCTACCGTAAAAATCATCTGATTCGTTCATCTGACCGGGTGAAGCGCCAACCCCTGAAACCGGGAATAATAAGAGTGTCAGTCCGAGAGACACAAGCTTAAGATTTATTCAATCCTAACTTGGTTCATCAAACGCCAGTTTTGGTGAAGTTTCTAACTGCTTGCTAGCCGCTCAGTCAATGGAGAAGAGCATGAAAACCACCACAATACCCTCAGCCACCACTCAAGTCATGATCGTTGAAGATGAACTGATTGTTGCTGAAAATGTAGCCAGAAATTTGAAAAAATTCGGTTACGATGTCTCTGCAATTGTGGATTCTGGAGAAGAAGCCATTCAAACGGCGAGAAATCTTCGTCCAGACATGATCTTGATGGACATCATGCTTCAAGGGGACATGGACGGGATAGAAGCTGCCGGACAGATTCACAATCAATTTAAAATTCCGGTGGTATACATGACCGCCTACGGGGATGAAGTCACCCTGGAGCGCACTAAAAAAACTGAACCCTACGGATATCTACTCAAACCCTTCAAGCCTCAGGACATGCGGGCTACGATTGAAACGGCCCTAACCCGTTATCGGGTAGAACAGTCTGCCCTAGAACGATTGACCAGCCAGATGCAACTGCTCAGCGCCCAAACCCAACCCTACCGATCTGCAGGGCTAAATTCTCCCGTCTCGAAGTCTGGGATCCTCAAGTCTGTTGATATCCATGCTGCCAATGCACCAGGGCTGGCAGCCATTGAAACCAAGCTTCGCCAGGCGATCGCCCATCAACAATTTCACCTCAATTATCAACCGCAGCTCAACCTGCAAACCGGGGAAATTACCGGAGCTGAAGCCTTGTTGCGCTGGTATCACCCGGAGGAGGGCATGATCCCCCCCAATGTCTTCATTTCCCTGGCTGAATCGACTGGCTTGATCTACGAGCTAGATGAGTGGGTATTAAAAACAGTTTGCCAGAGAACCCTGCTGTTGCACCGTTTGGGATTTGAATCCATGACTATTGCCGCCAATTTATCAGGGCATCAATTCAGTTGCCCGGACATGAACCAGAGGTTGATTCAAATTGCCCAGGAAGCCCAGCTTGATCTGCGATTTGTCAAGTTAGAACTGACGGAAAGCGTTTTAGTCAATGACATTGATATTGCCATCCAGAACTGTACTGAACTAAGCAATTTGGGGGTTCATATCTCCATTGATGATTTTGGTACGGGCTATTCTTCCCTGGGTTATCTGCAAAATCTGCCCTTCAATACCTTAAAAATTGACCAGGCATTTGTCCGGGATGTGGATAAAAACCTGAAGCATCAAGCGATTGTTCAGGCTATTATCAACATGGCCCATCAACTGGGTCTGGAAGTGATTGCTGAAGGGGTTGAAACTGCCGCCGAGCTGAAGTTTCTCCGGCAACACCAGTGTGATGTTGCCCAGGGTTACTTAATTAGTCGCCCGATTCCCTGGATAGAATTTCAAATGTTTCTGACTGAGTATCGGGATGGCGGATTCTTTAACCATCCTAAACAGGGAGCATAATCTCAAATTTTGTCCCCTGACCGACCTCAGAAAAACAGGTTAGAGTGCCTTTGTGCTGTTGAACAATGATTTGATAGCTGATGGAAAGTCCCAATCCAGTGCCCTGACCAACCGGCTTAGTGGTGAAGAAGGGATCAAAAATCCGCCCCTGAATCTCCGGATCAATGCCACAGCCATTGTCAGCAATGGTCAGACTCACCGACTGACTCTGGGGATCGAACTTCGTCCGCAGTTTGAGGGTGGGCAATAGGAAGGGAGCAGCAGATTGGCGTTGGACATCCTCTAGGGCATCAATTGCATTATTTAATAGATGGAGAAAGACCTGATTGAGTAAACCGGGATAGCATTCTACATGGGGTAAGGCACCGTAAGCCTTGGAGACCTGAATCCCTGGCGTTCCAGGTTTGGCCTGAAGCCGATGTTGCACAATCAGTAAAGCATTGTCCAATCCCTCGTGTAGATCCGCGATTTTCAAATCTGCTTCATCGAGGCGAGAGAAATTCCGCAAAGATTGGACAATTTGCTGAATTCGCTGGGCTCCAGTTTTCATCGAAGCGAAGAGCTTGCTAACGTCCTGTGCCAGGTAACCCAGTTCGATTTTCTCCGCAAAATCTTGAATTTCAGGATGGGGCTTGGGATGGTGCTGGTCGTATAGAGCCACCAATTGTAAAAGATCTTGACAGTACTCTTCTGCCGGGGTCAGATTCCCCGCAATAAAAGTAATTGGGTTATTGATTTCATGGGCAATCCCCGCCACAAGCTGCCCCAGACTGGACATTTTCTCGGACTGAATGAGCTGAATTTGAGTGTAGCGGAGCTCAGCTAATGTAGCGGTCAACTGGGCAGCATTCGCCTGTTCCCGAGTCGCCATCATCCGGGCCTGGTTATAAAGCTCGGCCTGGGCGATCGCAATCGCCGCCTGACTGCTTAATTGCTGCAACAAGTCAATCTCTTCAGCAGTCCAGATCCGGGAACGATAGCATTGATGGGCAATCAACAGACCCCAGAGTTCATCATTCACCACAATCGGCACCACCAGATTGGCCTGGATCTGGAGACTCTGCAAAAACTCCCGATGACAGGAGGAGAGGGTTCGGGTGTGGAGGTTCTCGATCATGCCAATTTCCCCTTGGCGATAGGAATGCTTGGCGGTAAGGGGAAAGCAGCCCTCGGGGGTTTTAATCCCAACCGTTGCCGCGATCCCTGGCCCTAGGGCTTCAATCATAACTTCGCCTTCGTGATCATTGAGCAACCGATAGACAAGGACGCGATCGCTGTGGATTAATGATTGGGCCTCCTGAACAATGGTCGATAAAATTGTTTGCAGTTCCAGGGTCTGACTGATGCGCTGATTCACCTGATTGAGGGCCTGGGTAACCTGGAGAGATTTTTCAAGCTGGGCGGTGCGATCGCTCACCTGCTGTTCTAATTGGGAGTTAAATCCTGCTATCTCCTGATAAAGCTTGTATTGCTCAATGGCCATGGCAAACTGACGACCCAGGGCTTCAGCCAGGGACAGATCTGGATGAATCCAGGGCTGAGTCTGACCCTGTTGATGCTCTCGCCAGGCTGCAAAAGACTGCCGGGGTAAAGTTTGCTTGGTGCTAGGGTCAAACCTTCCGGCCCAGAGGGTTTCAGTCTCGATCTCAGGACGAAAAATTGTCAAGATCCCTAGAAATTGCTGCCGGGCATAAATCGGTATTACCAGGAGGCCACGAATCGGAGTTTGTTGAAACCTCGGAGTTAGCACCCGCAGGGCCGGTTCTTGATACAGGTTGATCACAGGCCAAACTGAAGAAAAAACCGTGGCATTGCTGCCATCTTTAGGAAATCCATCCTGAATCCATCGTTGCCACAGGGGATGCTCCTCTAAAATTGCTTCGACTTCCCCGGTTGAAGTCACAGGCTGTTCACCGGATGTAAAAATTTGACTGGGTTGAGCCTCTGAAGCCCCCAAATAAAGCCTGCCCCCAATCCCCTCAAAAGCCTCAACTGTAGCCGCTAGAGCCTGATTGAATTGAATCGTCGGCTGCTGGTGGAGCAGGTTAGAGATGCAGTTGATGGTGGCTTCTTCCAGGGCTCGCTGACGAGTTTGACTGAGTAAAGTAGCTTGGGCGATCGCCACGGACACCTGATCGACAATCAGTTGCATCTGTTGTAGTTCTTCGGGCAAAAACTCATGGGGCTCACTATGATGGGCCACCAAAAGCCCCCATAATTGAGCAGACTTTCGAGGAATTTCACAGAACCGGTCTGTTTCAGCCCCAAGCTGATCGATAACAAGGGGCATCACCAGGGAAGACTTCACTCCCATGGCCTCCAGATAAGCCAGATGACAGGGATCAACGGTTCGATAGTGGATCTGTGGAGGAATAATCGGTTCTCCCGTTTGGGCAGAGTCAGCCGGGCTCAGGCCAGTCTTCCCCGTAGCCACATTGACAATGGCCCGTTGTCTGACCGCCAGAAACATCTGCCGGGCCTCCTGAGGAATATCATCGGCGGGGAAGCAAAGCCCCTGAAGGGCCGGTAAGCGCTTGGCAAAAATTGATTCCGCGATCACTTCTCCGCTGCCATCGTCCCGGAAGCGATAAATCATCACCCGATCAATCCCCAGAAAGCCTCGGACTTGTTCAGCCGTTGTAGCTAGGGCATCGCCCAACTGGAGAGATTGATGAATTTTTGTAATAATCTGATAAAGATTAATTTTTTGGGCTGGTTCTGATTGCAGTGATGACATATTTGCTAGCACTTTCACCTCTTAAGAGCAGAAAAGACTTGAACCAGGCTATATCAAAACGGATTTAACATGGATTTAAACTTGAGTCTGAGTCCAAATTTAAATTGACCCGGATTGAGTACTTTAAGGATTCTAGCTTGTGTCAAGCTATATTTTTGATCGTCCGTATAATTTTCTACAGGAAACTTTAGAATCAACAACAAAACTTCATACTAAAACACCCGAATATTCCAATACTATCAGTTAAATTTACTCAGTTAGGGGTTTTAACTATCTTGATGACTTTGGAAATAGAATATGGTCTCAGAGATAGAATAGCAGTTGCGATCGCTACTTTAGTCAGAGCGCTGTTTTAGCCAGAAGTCTATACTAAACTCAGGTCGCCAATCAGCTAAAAGCCTTGCCACCCGAAGATTCTGGCCTCAATGACGTTATTGGTACTCCGAAGGACTGGACTCAATGTTATAACCCTGCAGAAAGCTACAGATAGGTTGATTGAGTTTCAGACCTAATTCATTGGTTTGATGCATAGCCCTGGCTGATCGTCTTCTAGTCCGGTGAAACTCAATCTGTCCCCAGCACTTGATATTGATTCAAACTCCAGACTAAGCTTAAGGAACAGGCGCAAACGGAATTGAACATTGGGTACGGGTGAAGTCCGTTAAGTTTTCAGTTGAGTTTTCATCCGTTGGCAGTGCCAGCATTTCCAAACTTCCCTGCATCTCTTCTAATAGGATTTGACTCATGATCAGACGCATTCCCGGAGAGAATGTCAGGTCATTTTTGAGCTGAGTTTTGAGCCGGGTTTTAGAATCATGCTTAAAGTCCATTTCCTCATCTATTTTCCCCTGTCCCTGGCTCTGAATTCCAGACAATTGCAGAGCACCGCTGGACTTTGAGGTGGACTGGAGCAAATCCGAGGATTCACTCCAGGCATCAAGGGGGCGTTGATCATCAATGTAGACATGAACATAGTTTGAGTTTGGATTGGGACTTGCAGAAACCCGAACTTTTCCTTCGTTCATTTGGGTCAGGGCAATGTCAATTAAACTCACTAAAACCTGACGCATTCGAGGTAAATCAGCCAGGATATAAACATTCGGATCAACCGCTTCAAAGCTGAGCCTAATGCTACGATTGGCGGCTTGAAGATGGATCAATTTTTTCACATCTTGAAATAGCTTACTAAGCTGAATTGGCTGAATTTTCATCTGTTCTATGCCATGGGCTGTCTTAGCAACATAGACTGCTTCATCCAGAAGTCCGACAAATTTGAGCGCAGAGTCATAGGCTTGTTGAGTAAACTCCCGCTCCTCTTCAGGGCTTTCACAAAGATCGGTCAGAATGAGCTGAAGCATCCCAATCATGCTGTTTAGGGGCGATCGCAATTCATGGGAAGTCCGAGCCAGAAAGCCCTCTTTAAAACGTCCCATTTCGACAGCCATTTGATAAGCCATTTGAGTTTGATGAAGCTGACTGGAAAGAGCTTGAAGTTGGTCTTGGCTGACATTTTGAGAATCCTGAGAATTCTGAGAATCTTGAGGATATTGATCAGAAAAAGTCGCGCTTTGAATGGATGGGGATCGGAGGCTGAAAAAATTACTGATTCCAAACCCTAAACCCAACCCAATTCCGAGAAACAACAATTCATTCCCACCCATTCGTTTTATTAAAAATAATCTGCTTATTCTTTGAATTGTAGCTTGACTCCTCCTTGACGTAAGATTTCCCAACCTGAATCGGCTTGCCATTTAATCACCGTGGAAGGAATCTCGGAAATCGATTGATCTGGTTCTAGGCCCTCAGATCTTAGGGTCAAGACCGTGGGAAATTGCCGAGCAATGGCGGACAAACTGGTCAGGGGAGGCTGATTGGATAAGTTGGCACTGGTGGTTGCCAGGGGGCCAGTTCGTTGCAGGATCTGGCGGGCAATCTGACAATCTGGCACCCGCAATCCGATAGTCGTCGGATCATGAGGATGCATAGCCAAAGGAACCTGGGCCGTCGCCGGTAACACCAGGGTTAGAGCCCCTGGCCAATACTGAGCTGCGATTTTTTCCAGGCTTGATAGTCGGTTTCACGGCCTTGAGTAAAGGGCCAGAGATCGGCTGAAGTAGCCCCCATCAGGATGAGCGGCTTATCGGCTGATCGTTGTTTTAACTCAAACAAAAGCTGGGCGTGGTCAGGTCGAACGGCCAGAGCCGGGACAGTATCGGTAGGAAAGCTGACCACCTGGTTACCGGATAAAGCTGCCGTGACTAATTCATCGTAGGAAACTTCCGCCATAGTTCACATGAGATAGTTCACATGAGATAGTCACTTGAGATAGGCTAGGACAAATCGCTCAATTCCAGCCAGATCGGAAAGAATTTGAATTCTACTATAGCTTCCCTGTTCCTGCAAAAGTATTGTGACTCCCCCGGCCTGACCCGCCATCATTTCCACCAACCAAACTCCTCCAGATTTCACATAGGTCGGAGCCGTTTCCACCAGATGCCGAATGCAGTCCAATCCATCTGCGCCACCCGCCAAAGCCAGATGAGGCTCATGCTGAGCTACTTCAGGTTGCAGGGTAGGAATCAGAGCTTGGGGAATATAGGGAGGGTTAGAGACCATGCCGCTGACTTGCCCTTGCAGAGAAACCAGGGGCTCCCACCAATCTCCCTGGTAGAACCGAATCTGCCCCGACGGAATTTGCCCTGACATTTGTAACGCTTCGGCATTCTGACGGGCTACGTCCAGGGCCGCTGCACTGCAATCTACAGCATGAATTCTGGCGTTCGGAAGCACTTGTGCTAAACCAAAGGCGATCGCCCCGCTGCCCGTTCCCAGGTCAACCCAATCTCCGCTAGTTAGCCCCTGATCTGACCTGACAGTAGCTTGGGCAACAGCTTGGGCAACCCAATCAATCATCAGTTCGGTCTCAGGTCTGGGAATCAGCACGGCAGGAGAAACTTTTAGGGAAAAATGCCGCCAATTCACTATTCCTGAGAGATACTGCAAAGGCACTCGTTCTGACAGTCGCCGTTGCCAGAGGGATGTGATCTCACACCAGGGACGCTTCAGTCCAATCTGGGAAAGGGTTTTGAAGCTCTCTAGGCGTAGAGCTAGGTGATCAAGGTAGGTAACCTGTTGGAGGAACCAATCCACTTCTCCCGGAGCAATCTCAGCGGCTCTAGCTTCAGTTCTGGCTTGCTGACTCCATTGCCAGAGTTCCCAACCGGAGATTTGAGATGCATCCATTGACTAGCTAATGATTATGGATTGGGCAGGGAGACCCTATTTGAAGGGCAGGGAGACCCTGCCCCTACTTGAATTATGGGGTGGGGTTGGCTATCTGCTCCATCCTTCAACCCCTTCTATTTAAACCAGAGCCGGTTCGGCCTGGGGCCAGCGATTAACGACTTTGCCAATCACCGCCATTTCCTGCATCAATCGATCAAAGCGCTCTGGAGTCAAGGACTGAGGCCCATCTGAAAGGGCCTTAGCTGGATTGGGATGGACTTCAATCATCAAGGAATCTGTCCCCGCTGCGATCGCCGCCAAAGCCATGGATGGAACGTACTCAGCCAGGCCAGTACCATGGCTGGGGTCAATCATGATGGGCAGGTGAGTCAGGGTGCGCAGCACTGGAATCACTGATAGATCCAGAGTATTGCGGGTGTAGCGCCGATCAAAGGTGCGAATACCCCGTTCACAGAGGATCACATTGGAGTTACCGGCGGCCAGAATGTACTCCGCTGCCATCAACCATTCTTCAATGGTGGCTGACATACCCCGCTTCAGTAGCACAGGCTTGTCCTGAGCCCCCACCTTTTTCAGTAGGGAAAAATTCTGCATATTGCGAGCGCCGACCTGGATCACATCTGCCACCTTACCCAAAGCAGGCAGATCTTCAGCATCCATCAGCTCAGTAATGATTCCCAGACCCGTGGCTTCTCGGGCTGCTGCTAACAGTTCAAGGGCACTTTCGCCATGGCCTTGAAACGCATAGGGAGAGGTTCTGGGCTTGTAGGCACCGCCCCGCAGAAACTTAGCCCCAGCGGCTTTAACCCGTCGGGCCGTTTCAATAATCATGGCTTCATTTTCAACAGAGCATGGGCCTGCCACCACCACTAAGGGATAATGCTCTCCAAAATGAACCGTTCCAGCCGGGGTAGGAATTGCAACTTCACTGGCTTCCCCATGGTGAAACTCCCGACTTGCCCGCTTATAGGGCCTTTCAACCCGTAATACGTCTTCAATAAAAGGGCTGATTTCTCGAAGTTGCAGGGGATCAAGATCAGCCGTCTCTCCCACTAGACCAATGACCACTTTGTGCTTCCCCACAATTTTCTCTGGAGTTAAATTCCAGGTTGTCTGAAGCTCTTGGTTAACCCGGTCAATTTCGGCCTCTGGGGAACCGACTTTCATTACAATAATCATCGAACTCGTTCCTATTACCCGATTGGTTTGTAGTTAGGAGGTGGACAGTTCAGTTTGGATTTATCACTTTAGATTTATCACTTTAGATTAATCACTCTAGAATAAATCAATTTAGATTTATTCTAGTCTGCGCTCTCCCTTCAAGTAATGTAGCGCACTTCATAGATGTTCCTCTGGTTGTTCACTTTTTTTAAGGTCGAGTTTTAAGGTCAAGAAAATGACGGAGATAGGGCGGTTAGCGGTTGCGATCTCGTTCCCGTTTAGCCTTTGCCAGTTGCCGAGCTTCTCTAATCGATTCCCAGGTACGGCCCAGATTGATGCGAAATTCTGGCAAACCCAGCCAGCTTCCAGAATTTTCTGGTTCCCAGGATGCCGACAGTACGCCATAGGTTACGCCAAGAACGCTGAGACCAAAACAGCCCAAACTCACCAGGAGAACTGCTGAACTGGGCAGGGGAAAGAGTTCATTTTTGATTACCAGATAGCTGCCGACGAAACTTCCCATCCCCATAAACAGAGGAACTCCTGAGAATGTTGCGATCCGCGCGATCATTCGACGGCTGACCACCTCAGGTATGGCTCGATCTTCAGGACGGCTATTTTGCTTGGGTGGACGGGGGCTAGTCTGAGTCTTCTGTTTTGAGGCTGGAGAGTTTGAGGCTGGAGAGTTTGAAGCGGATGAATCTGCGGCTGAGTCTGACTTCACTCTAGGCTTTTTGCTACTCTTTGCAGGCTCAAACGGCAAACGCTGACGCGGGGGTTTGGCAGCCATAGGACATCTACCCTCGAATTCCAAGCTGGCCAATCAGACTGCGATAGCGATCCGGATCTTGCATCCGAATATAGCTCAACAACCGCTTCCGACGGCCAATCATCTTGAGAAGACCCCGTCTAGAGGCATGATCCTTTTTATTGATTTTTAGGTGTTCACTGAGCTGGTTGATTCGGGCAGTGAGCAAAGCCACCTGCACATCAGAAGACCCCGTATCTGTTTCGTGGGTCTGATGCTGGGTCATAATCTCTTGCTTATGTTGCTGCGTCAGAGTCATAGGATAACTTCATTCAATTTGAAAAACATCACAGTCTTCTAGGATATCACAATTTGAGTCATTTCAGCTTCTACTCCTAGGTCTCGCAGACGGTCTATTACCGCTGCACTGTCCTCAATCCAAAGTTGAGGATGGTGGGAGTAGAGTTGCACCGTTTGCTGATGATATTGACCTTGAATGACAACCTCAATTGGGATTTTCCCAGAGTCGGGATTGCCCGAATATTCAGTCAGAATCGCTTTCAGGGCATTGAGGGTTTGGGCTTCTTTCAGGACTTTCTCCGGGGAAAGCCTGAGTTTAAGCCTTGAAGACTTCGAAGAACTTGAAGAATCTGACTGTTGCACTGATTGGTTTGAGTTTTGATCGGGGTTTTTGTCTAGATTTCTATCTAAGTTCCTGTCTAAATTCCCATTTGAATTCTCACTTGAATCTTTATTCGAATTCTCCCTGAAATTCTCAAGAATAGCTGCCCTTGGAGGCTGAACCTGGATCGATTCAGATGATGAGAGGGCTCCCTGGGATTGGGTCGATTCAGATTGAATTAATTCTAATGTTTCAACAATGATCTGAACCTTATCCTCCTCACGATCATCTGACCGATCAATTCGACCAATCAGCAACACAACTTTACTTTCAAGCAGTTGATCCTGCACAATCTGATAGGTGCGGGGAAAAACAATGGCTTCTAATTGTTGAGTTAAATCTTCAATTTGTAAAAAGGCCATTTTGTCACCTTTTTTAGTCACGTGAAGCTTAACGGCTGTCAGAATCACAATGGTTTTAACTTTACCCCGACCCTTGTAATCAGACAATTCTGCCAGAGTCATCACCTCTGCATCTGCATTGGCTGCAACGATAGATTGCAGGGGATGTTCTGAGACATAAAATCCAAGTAATTCCTTCTCAAATTGCAACTTTTCTGAGGTGGTGAAATCCTCGGCTCTGGGGGCTACAGGTGCATCGCCATGGGATTGACTGGTTACCGCTGTTCCTCCCAATAGATCAAAGATACTACCCTGACCAATGGCTCGATCTTTCGCCTTGGCTTGGGCCCAAGAGGTTAGTTTTTCGAGATGCCGAATGGCTTGCTGGCGATTGGGATTGAGACTGTCTAAAGCCCCACACTTGATCAAGGATTCTAACGCTCGACTATTAACGACCTGTAGATTAATGCGATCGCAAAAATCTGCTAAATCTTTAAATGAACCATCCTCCTGGCGGGCTTGAAGAATATTTTCAATCGCCCCTTCTCCCACATTGCGGATGGCAGAAAGTCCAAAAATAATGCTTTGAGCCGTGGGGGTAAAATCAAAGCCTGATAAATTAACATTAGGGGGAACCACATCAATTTTGAGTCCCCGTTGACAAGAATCAATATACTTTTGAATTTTGTCAGTATTGCCACTATTTTCGGTCAGGAGAGCCGCCATGTATTCAATGGGATAATTGGCTTTGAGATAGGCGGTAATATAAGTCACGTAACCATAGGCTGTAGAGTGGGATTTATTAAAACAATATTCAGCAAATTTCACCATTTTGTCATAGAGACTTTTGGCAATTTCAGGCCGAATCGCTTTTTCCATCGCCCGACTGATAAAAGTTTCCTGATGTTTTTCCATCTCAGAAACCTTTTTCTTCCCCATGGCTCGCCTCAATAAATCGGCTTCTCCCAAAGAATAGCTAGCCAAGTCTTGAGCCACCCGCATAATCTGCTCTTGATAGACTAGAATTCCATAGGTTTCCTGTAGAATAGGCTCTAAAAGTTGATGCTCATATTTAATAGGTTCCCGGCCATGTTTACGATTAATAAAGTCAGGAATCAGGCCAGCATCTAGGGGCCCCGGACGATATAGGGCCAAAATTGAGGATAGGTCTTCGATGCAGGAGGGCTTCAGATCTCGCACAATCTGACGCATCCCAGAAGATTCTAGTTGGAAGATACCTTCCAAGTCCCCTTGAGAAAGCAGTTTATAGGTTTTTTGAATGTCTTCAGGTAGCTTTTTGGCCGTGCCCCGAGCCAGAATTTCCATGGTTTTACGTTCGGAAGCTGGCAGTTCGTAGGGATCAATCACCAGGTTGTGATTCTGCTGAATATAGTTGAGCGATCGCTGAATAGTTGTGAGATTTTTTAATCCCAAAAAGTCCATTTTTAGCAGTCCAATCGCCTCAATATCTTCCATGAAATATTGAGTAATCACAGCACCATCGTTATTGTGTTGTAGCGGTACAATTTCATCTAGGGCCTCCTTAGAAATCACCACTCCAGCGGCATGAACTCCAAAGGTTTTATTGGTGCCTTCGATGCGAATTGCCATGTCAATCCACTGCCGCACCGAAACCTTGCCCACATCTTCCCCCGCATCATTTCGAATCGGAACTTCTTCGTGATCGTAGGCAGCTTTGAATTCTGGGGATGGGGTTTCATCGGAGATCATGACCTTGAGCTTTGCCGGTTTTCCCCGGGATACCGGAATCAGTTTTGCCATCTGATCGGCTTTTCCGTAGGGAATTGCCAGAACTCTAGCGACATCTTTGAGTACCGCCTTTGAGGTCATTCGGTTGAAGGTGATAATTTGAGCAACCTTATCTTTGCCGTATTTATCGGTTACATACTGAATCATTTCATCCCGCCGTTCAATACAAAAGTCCGTATCAATATCGGGCATAGACTTACGTTCAGGATTCAAAAATCGCTCAAACAATAATCCATGGTGAACCGGATCAATATTCGTAATTTTTAAGGCATAGGCCACCAGGGAACCCGCTGCTGAACCCCGACCAGGGCCCACCGGAATATCATGATCCCGCGCATATTTAATGTAGTCCCAAACCACCAGAAAATAGGTCGAAAATCCCATCTTCTGGATCATTTTGAGCTCATAATCTAACCGTTCTCGATAGATGGCACTGACTTCAACCGGATCCTCAGCCTTTAGGCGTTCAAGCAATCCCTGCCAGGTCACTTCTTCTAGATAGGAATTGGGAGTATGGTTCTCCGGAATAGGATAGTCAGGAATTCGCGGTTCCCCTAAAATCCCGGTGTAATCTTCAACTTTATTGGCAACTTCTAAAGTGGTTTCAATGGCTGTTTGAATCACCTCATCAGGCAAATGATCTCGGAATATTTCTGCCATTTCCACAGCAGACTTTAAATATTCAGTGCCGCTATAGCGCATCCGCCGTTCGTCGGTGATTAATTTTTGAGTATTGATACAGAGCAACGCATCATGGGCTTCGACATCATAGCAGGAGATAAAATGGGAATCGTTTGTGGCGATCGCCTTAATCCCAAACTCCTGGGCAATTTTGATCAATTCAACATTCACAATCCGATCTTCTATGGAGCCATGATCCTGGATTTCCAGATAGTAATCTTCCCCAAAAATTCCCTGATACCATTGGGCAACCTCCCGAGCAACCTGATATTTTCCCTGTAAAATAGCCTGGGGAACTTCCCCTCCCAAACAGGCGCTGGTCACAATCAAACCTTCATGATATTGTTCTAACAGTTCTTTGTTCACGCAGGGTCGAGCAAAAATTCCTTTACCCTGAAAACCGTTTAAATGAGAAATTGTGGTGAGTTTAACCAGGTTTTTATAGCCCTGGGTATTCTTCGCTAAAACGACTTGATGGTATTTTTTGCGGCGGGTTTTTTGATCTGCCAGTTCCCCATTGACCACATACATTTCATTGCCAATAATCGGCTTGATTCCCTTACTCTGGCAAAGCTTGATCAGTTCTACCGCCCCATACATCACCCCATGATCCGTGACGGCGATCGCAGGCATTTCCAGCTCAATGGCCCGGTCAACCAATTGCGGCAACTGGGAAGCTCCATCAAGTAAGCTGTAATCGCTGTGAATATGTAGACCAACAAAGGACATGGGCTTAAGCAGTTCGGTAAACGATGCTGGGTAAGGAACAATCTAGATTTAGTATAATTGCTTTACTGACGGTATTGAAATAATGACCGATTTTCGCAATCTAAATACTCTGTGGGCTTCAGTATTAGTTGAAACATTCTATCGCCTGGGTTTAAAAAACGCAATTATTTGTCCAGGTTCCCGATCTGCCCCCCTAACAATTGGCTTTACTCAACACTCTAGCATCGAGTCCATTTCTATTTTAGACGAACGATCCGCAGCTTTTTTTGCCCTAGGAATTGCAAAAAATCGAGATTGCCAACGGTCTTGATCTGTACCTCCGGAACCGCCGCTGCTAATTTTTATCCCGCTGTAATTGAAGCAACAGAAACCCGTATTCCCCTGATTATTCTAACCGCAGATCGCCCCCCGGAATTGAGGCATTGCCATGCGGGACAAACGATTGATCAAGTTCGATTGTATGGGCATTATCCCAGGTGGCAAGCTGAGTTGAGCTTGCCGTTATCTGATATAAATACCCTGGCTTATCTGCGGCAAACAATGATTTATAGCTGGGAGCGATCGCTCCAGCCGATTCCTGGAGTGGTACATCTTAATCTCCCATTTCGAGATCCGCTAGCTCCCCTATCTCAACCAGATATCATAAGTTTAAAATCTGAGTTTCCGGGTAACTTCTTTGCGGCTGTAAAATGGCAACCTACTACAACATCTATTCCCAACTTTCAGTTTTATTTAAATCAGTGGAAATCAATTGATCGCGGTCTGATTATTGCTGGAGTTGCTCAACCTCAAAATCCAGAACCCTACGTTCAAGCTATCACTCAACTGGCTCAACTACTCAATTGGCCTATTCTGGCAGAGGGTTTATCTCCTTTGCGAAATTACCCAGATCAATCTAAATTGGTGATGATTTCAGCCTATGATTTGATTCTGCGGAACCCTGATTTGGCTGATGCTTTAGTGCCTCAAATGGTGATTCAGATTGGAGAGTACCCGACCAGTAAACTGTTGCGAAGATGGTTAGAAACAGCGCAAGTTCAAACCGTTATTTTAGATCCAACCTATCAAAATCTCGATCCGCTCCACAGCTCAACCCTGCATTTGCGAACCTCAATGGAGCAAATTTTAGCTACGTTATCTTCCCAGGACTTCTTGAAATCCAACCCTGAGCTGCGATATCGTCGATCTGCAACTCCGCGATCGCCCTACATTCAAAATTGGGATGAGGCAGAAATTCGGGGGAGAGCTTTAATCAATCGGACAATGGCAACTCTAGATGAACTGATCGAACCTAAGATCTCCTGGTTGTTGCCTCAAGTTTTACCTGAACAAACGCCGATTTTGATTGCCAATAGTATGCCAGTCCGAGATGTGGAATGCTTCTGGCAGCCCAATTCTGGCAAATTCCAATTGTTTTTTAATCGTGGTGCTAATGGAATTGATGGAACCCTGTCAACGGCCTTAGGAATTGCCCATGATCATCAACCCAGTATTTTGCTGACGGGGGATTTGGCCTTGCTCCATGACACCAATGGTTTTTTATCCCAACCTAAACTTCGTGGCCATCTTACGGTGATATTAATCAACAACCAGGGCGGGGGAATTTTTGAAATGCTTCCCATCGCCCAGTTTGAGCCTCCTTTTGAAGAATTTTTTGCCACCCCCCAGGTTGTGGATTTTGCCCACCTCTGTGCCGCCTACCGGGTTCCCTATCAACTGATTTCATCTTGGTCAGAGCTCAAAACTGCCTTAAATCCTCTACCTGCCCTGGGAATCCGGGTTTTAGAAGTAAAAACCAATCGTAAATCCGATGCGCTGTGGCGTTTGCAGTTATCTGATCGATTTCGCAGTGGGGAGTTCACCGATTAAGCGGCAGGTTGAGCTAGTAATGGATCCAGTTTTGCCTCTGAATTGAGCTGATAGAGGTCGTCACAACCGCCAATATGTTGATTGTTGATAAAAATCTGGGGAACCGAACGGCGACCATTGGCGCGGTCTGCCATTTTGACCCGAGCTGCACCATCCCCGTCAATTTTGTATTCGGTGTAGCTTACTCCTTTCCACCAGAGCAACAATTTAGCCCGAATACAATAGGGGCAGGTTTGCCAGGTGTAAATTTCAACATTGGCCTTCACCTGTTTTGAGTCCCGCTTAAATAGAGAATTTAACACTGGCATCGATCTCCCTTAAAAACCCTTGCAAAACTAACCCTCAGCCCCTCAAAACCATCATTAGTAATGGTGACTAATAGCTATTAACACTTAACCGCCTCTCCCCTGATTTCCCACGATTTATCCGGCGCATCTCTTTGAGCAGCAAGCTATAATAATGAGCTGTAAAACAGAGGTTTATGCCAAAGAAAGCCATTGTCAGTAGAAACCTGAACACAGCAGCAATTCCAAAGCCAGAAAACAGGGTGAATAGGGCAAACACTACAGAACACAGACCAAACCCCGAGGCGAAGGAGCTTAAAATCAGTAAACGAACTTTAGCCATTTTTAATCTAATAATTTCCCAGTATTTTTTTTGACATTTTTATTTTTACGATTTGAACATTTACAGTCCAAATGCTCAGAACTTGAATACTCAGAATTTGAATACGTTGAGAATACCTCGAGAATGGTCAGAAATTTCAGTGGCGGGCGGAGTGCCCGCATCACCGAATATTCAAAAGATTAAAGCACTCAACCCCTGAGGTAAAGCCCCCGAACCAAACTCTATGGCATTCATCGACTACATCTTGTCGAGTTGTTGGCGTAATTCTTCAAGCTCTGCATCAACCACTTGTGGGGGATTAGCCGCAACGTTCCCTTCTGGTAATTGACCTTGAACTTGGGCCGCCGGGCCAATCTGCATCTGAGCCTTGAGGGAAGCTAGTTCATCATCCACATCAGTGCCAGCCTCAAGCTGAGCGAATTGGCTCTCCAAGTCTGACCCGGCCAATTCAGCAGAAGCCTGGGATCGGGCTTCCATTTGCAGAACCCGCTCTTCCATGCGCTCAAAGGCAGCGGAGGAACCTGTCGTATTGATCCCACCAATCATTCCCTGAAGTTGCTCGTTGGCCTTGGCCGCCTGGGCTCTGGCTTTGAGCATATTCTTCTTGGTTTTGGCTTCAGAGATCTTGCTTTCCAGGCTGATTAGATTGCGCTTGAGACCATCAACCTGAGACGTTTGTTGATCCAGAGTTGATTTAATCGTGTTGGCCTGCTCTACGTAGCTTTTCTTGCGCTGCAACGCTTCTCTAGCCAGGTTTTCATCCCCTTTTTGCAGGGCTAGTTGGGCTCGGGATTGCCATTGATTGGCCTGGGATTGATATTGATTGTATTGTTGCTGACTGCGTTTTTGAGTGGCTATGGCTTGAGCTACAGCCTGACGTAGCTGTACTAAGTCTTCAGTCATGTCGATCACAGCCTGTTCCAGAATTTTTTCTGGATCCTCGGCTTTACTGACCACATCATTTAAGTTTGATCTAACAACTCGGCTAATTCGATCAAATAGTCCCATGACGCTGTTCTTCCTTAAACAACAAGTAATAGTTAGGGTTGGCCTGCCTTAAGCAGCGGCTTTGCCTCAAATGGCCTGATCAGTCGTTGAGATTGTCCTATGAAAATCCTATCAGCCCTGTGCCTAGTTTAGCGCTAGAACTCAAAATTCCCAGGTATCTGATCAAGGTGAATTACAAAAGAGTGATAGCCATTTCTAACGGTTCATATTCATGACTCACATCAATGATTCATTTTTATGATTCGTTTTTACGGTTCACTTTTATGATTCGTAATCCTAGGATGCTAATCCGTCTAGTTTAATTGATCTTAACTTTTGTCCTTCCTCATCATTATAGTTTTTTATAGTTTTTCTTCAGTATTTGCCATCTCCTCTTGATGCAATCGCCGCAAGATTTCTACAACTCATAGAGAGTCAATTTCTGAATCCTGATTGTTAAGGTTTTGATGCTGAGAGCGCAGTCGGGCCTTCATGGCTGCCATTTCGGCTTCTATATCTCCTCCGGCTTCGAGGGCGGCAAATCTCCGCTCAATCTCTGTAGAAGTCAATTCTGCACTGGCTTCTGAACGAGCTTCTAGCTGCATCACCTGGTCTTCCATGCGCTCAAAAGCGGTTCGGGCACCCTGGGTGGACATATTCCCAAGCATTTGGTTGAGTTTCTCGGAGGCTTTGGCAGAACGGGCCCGTGCAGTGTAGAGGTCTTTTCTGGCCTTCAATTCACTGATTTTGACCTCAAGCTGTCGCATATTTCGCTTCAACCCTTCAACGATTTGAGTTTGCTGGTCAAGCTGTAACTTTGTGGCTGTAGCAGTTTCCAGATAGGATTTTCGCCGGACAAGGGCCTCCCGCGCCAGGTCATCCTGTCCTTTCCCCAGGGCTAGATTAGCCCGCCGATACCATTCTTCCTGAGTATCTCTGGCCTGGGTATAGTGCCGTTCAGTGCGCTTTTGAGTGGCGATCGCCTGGGCTACAGCTTGCCGCAATTGGAGGAGGTCTTCTTGCATATCCATCACCAATTGCTCCAGAATCTTTTCTGGATCCTCAGCTTGACTGACTAAACTGTTGAGGTTGGCTCGAATGACTTGCCAGAGACGACTGAAGACTCCCATAGCTTAAGATAGGTTTTGTCCTGGATTGATCAATTTAAAAATATTCTTTCAGAACATTTCCGTAGACGCGCTCTGTAGCAATCCTAAATCAATTAGGAAAAACTGAGAGCAGGGTTTGGGGGTCTTCGCCCCCAGAAGGGAAATGCCCCCTTCAACCCATTTCACAAACCATTTGCAATTACTTTACTCCCTGAGAATGTACCTGTCCCAACTACCCTGGCAGTGGCTATAACTCCAGGTCTTACCTACAGTATTACTTAGATCCGAGCACTCAGCCAGGTTCTTCAGTTCAGATCTGACCTTGAGCTGAGGGATTTGCCTTATTCCCCTGCTGCTGGTACGTCAAACTGTGGAGTCAAACCTTGGGCATTTAATTCATTGGCTAGTTGCTGGGCTGCAACCGGACTGTCTAAAGCCCCCAATTGAACTTTTGTCCCGGTCTGAAATTCACGGATATAAGCATCGGGAACCATAGCCCTGGCATTTTCCAAAGAGGCCGCATCTCCATAACTGGCTACGACATAGTAAAGCCCGTCCGCAGCTATGACTGGCTGAGCCGCTTTAGGCTGGGGAGGGGCACCTGCTGGGGGCTTGGGAGTTTGGGCCGGAGCAGTCTGAACGGGGGGAAGGGAAGATTCCGGGAGCAGTTCCTCACTCAAATTATCTAGGCTAGGGCCAGTGGGCGTAGAAGCGGGTGGAGCCGCCGGTGGACTGGGGGGGTTCGCCTGGGTCGCAACGGGGGGGGAAATCGGAGTGGGAGTGGGACTGATGTTGCTCAAAGTCCCCAAATCCAGATCGACGAATTCCTGGGCTGCTAAATTTGGAGATTGACCAGTACCTCCAACAGGAGGCACAACGGCAGAAGGGGTGGGATCTGAAGCTGGATTTTGCTGGGGTACTCGAGCCCCTGATCGGAAGAAACGATTCAGTTGGAAGGTTGCTATGCCAGAGGGAGATAGCACCACATAACCCAAGGTCATGGAGGACAATAGCAGCAATAGCATGGAACTAATACCCACCGGGCTGAACAAACTGGTTAGGGGGCTACGGCGCTGAGCCCGAATAGCGGCTCTGCGCTCCTCGATTGTCTTAACCAGGGCTTCTGAGGATTCCAGATAGCGATCTGGTGCCGTTTGGGCGCTTGAACTGGCGGGAACTGAGAGCGGCGAATCTGGCAATGCATCAGAGGAGTCAGGGGAGTGAGGAACTAGAGAGGCTGTCCCAGGCTTCATCACCACAGACTCCCAACCGGCTGGGGTCATCTGGGATCCGGATTCGTATCGATCTCCAGGAAAATCCGCCGACTCCGGCTCCAAACGGCCCTCTTCTGAGGTGACCATCAAAACCTGAGACGGTTTATGAGCCTGCTGGGTTGCTGATGGCGAAGGGAAAGCAGTTTGCTTGATCCGCTTGCGTTGTCGTCGATAGCGGGTCAATTCTTCCTCCAACTGAATATCTAGACAGCCAAGTACCGCCTGGAGTTGAGGAGAACAATCTAGCTGAGAGGAAGTTGAGATTGAACGAGTAATTGGCTGGCTCATGGTGGAACTCCTAGCAAAATCCGATGAATTTAACAAAGGCTGCATCCTAGGAAGCGTCTTGGGACTTTTGCTTAAACGACAACCTGACACGGATAACTGAATGGTCTCCCAATCTTTTGAATGATATCAAGTTTTCCGAATTTTTCGAGAAGTCTGGTCAAATTTGAGCCATCCAATGACGAGGTCTGGTCAAATTTAGGCGGTGTTGTCCCTCAAAAAATTCTATACCTTATGGGATTTGGAAAACAATCTCGGAGTTATGTCACATCAAAATGTGTTTACAGTCACACTATCCCATTAAATTTTCACTTGATCCCCATCTAGTTTTCTATGACTATTGACCCAATTAGAGCAACTTCACACAACTTAATTTTGTTTCCTTTAAATGTATCCATCTATAACGCAAATCTAAAGCAAATCTAAAAATCAAATTTACCCCAACCCGCCTTTAACTAAGCCGGGATCAAGGCTAACAGGCATTTAAACCCAATTAACAGTAGATCACAATAGATCTTATCTGAACCAACAGACCAGGAAAATTCTTATGAGAAGCTCAAGCGGCCCGACTTCTTGTTGTCGTTATTGCCAGTACTACACTCCAGAGGGAAGACGCGGGGGGCAATGTAGTCAACTCAGCGTCCCTGTTCAGGGAGCCTGGGAAGCTTGTCCACTTGCCCTTCAAGCCTTTGCCCCCACCTGGGAAGACCCCATCCTGGAAGGGGTTGGGGGGGCCAAAGTCATTGCCAATGCCGCTCCTGCCAATCCCCTGGGAGTCAGTGCCATGGTGGCGACTCCAGTAAATACCCTAACCCCTGTGGCCACTCCGGTTCTGGTGTCGGTGGCCCATTCCTAAGGGAGCCAGGGATACTGACGAAAGTCAGGTTGGCGTTTTTCTAGAAATGCCTGTTTGCCTTCTTGACCCTGTTCCGTCATGTAATAGAGCAAGGTCGCATTGCCTGCCAATTCCTGTAACCCAGCTTGACCATCGCAATCCGCATTAAAGGCAGCTTTAAGGCACCGAATCGCAATGGGACTCTTGTCAAGAATTTCTTCGGCCCACTGAACCCCCTCCGCCTCTAGCTGTTCCGTAGGAACAACACAATTAACCAGGCCCATATTCAGTGCTTGCTGGGCATCGTACTGGCGACAGAGAAACCAGATTTCCCGAGCCTTTTTCTGACCCACAATTCGGGCTAGATAACTGGCTCCAAATCCCCCATCAAAACTACCGACTTTAGGGCCAGTCTGACCAAAAATTGCATTGTCAGCCGCAATCGTCAGGTCACAAATCAGATGCAGCACATGCCCCCCCCCAATGGCATATCCAGCTACCAGGGCGATCACAACTTTAGGCATAGAACGAATCAGACGTTGCAAGTCCAGCACGTTCAGCCGAGGAAT
The DNA here is from genome assembly GCA_012033335.1 of Oscillatoriales cyanobacterium RM2_1_1. Taxonomy (GTDB): domain Bacteria; phylum Cyanobacteriota; class Cyanobacteriia; order Cyanobacteriales; family Microcoleaceae; genus JBHJGO01. Next base: position 14,913 of record JAAURB010000047.1, on the reverse strand, counting down.
ACCGGCTTCATCTATATACCCGGCTTCCCCCCGCACACTCTGATCCCCACCCGAACAAAAGGCATATTTGCCGTCGGTATGGGGGCCCATTCCAGTCAATAACACAACACCGATCTTCAGATCTTCCCGGGCATCAACGAAAGCATCATAAAGCTCGACAATGGTTTTAGGTCGAAAGGCGTTGCGTTTATGGGGACGATTGATCGTAATTTTGGCGATTCCCCCCGCCTTTTGATAAAAAATATCTTCGTAGGTTTTGACCGTTTGCCAATCCAAAGACACGGCGATTTATTCAGGTATTGGTGCAAGCAAAGTATACTACTGTTCAAGATTCAAAGGGGAGCCTCAGGGGACTATTCAAAACGGCTGGTCACTTGACCCATAATCTGGCGGACTTTTACAACGCCAAAAGCTCGACTATCGGTGCTTTCATTTGGGTTGTCTCCCTGCAAGAAGCAATCCCCCGTTGCTGAAACTGCAATGACTCGTTTGACCAGTTGCAGATCAGCCCGAATAGGATGCTGCATCACAACAATTTCCCCCACATTGGGCAAACGGGAACGATAAGCCCTAGGATTAGCTAAAATTTCATCCCCAGGTTGCAACAGCGGCAACATTGAGCGCCCGGTCACTCTAAATCGCCGCCGTCGCCTCAATATCCACAGGAAGAATTCATAGATATTGCCAGAGTCTAGTTGATTGAACATTGGTTTTGCAATTGCCAATAAGGACTGCTAATCTAACTGCTAATTCCAAAGTCTCGCGTCTCGGGACTTTCACGCGCTGATCGGCAGCATATCAACAAAGTTGAGATCAAAATTGCAAAGATTCAATCTCATATCAAAGCTAATGCCAAAGGAGGTCAGAAACACTGTTCCTAACCCCTGAACCTTGATCAATGGCAGCAGATCAATAGTAGAAAATCAATGGCAAACAAGCAATTAGCTAGCTTTGTACCAGGTCACATCCCGATCTTTGCTAGCCCAGAACATCTGATGAATTTTTTGAACCATCTCCATCAGCTCATTGGCATGATTCATGCTAACTTCTACTTTGCAAGCAGAACACAGCTTGGCTGCTTTCCAGAAGGTGTCATGCAGATCAGGGTACTTCTCCAGATGAACGGGCTTGAAGTAATCAGTCCACAGAATCAGCAAATCTTCTTTGGTTTTTTGAGCCTGTTCTTCCTTGATCGCGATATAACGAGACAGGGTATTCTGATAAGCCACCATCGCCTGGGCATCTCCCGCCGCCGGGGGCTGTAGATCTAGAATTTTCTTGGTCATGGCCACAACAGCCTCGGCTGTAATTCGAGCGGATGCCGGGTCATAAACTCCACAGGGCCCATCGCAGTGAGCATGAACCTCGGGTGCAGGAAACCATTGTTTGATTATTGAAGCAATTGATTTAAGCATAACTCTGTAGGTTTTGAGGATTACTAAATAGTTTGTTTAGCCAAACTTTACTTTCCTCTATGCATTGTATATCGCTTCGCTGATCAATGCAGTGCAAAAATTGCGCCAGGGTCTTCAATAGATCTGACTGATTTTGGCATCCTCCCAGGGAAAGAGTTTGCCCCTAAAACCCTTAGAATTTATGAAGACTGCAATCGGCGGTCAACATAGCGTTTTGCCTGTTTAACGGCCTCCTCACGGGTTAAAGCCCAGGGGACTGCTACGGCGCATCCAGTACTATGATTGGCCCAGACAGAATAGAGCCGTTGACCATTGAGCTCACTCTGATCAATTTCAAGCTGCCATCCCCGATAACTAAAAGACCAGATCACATGGGGATAATCAGGATTGGATAAAACCATAGCAAAGTTGTTATGTCTTAAGTCAGGACTCTGCCCCAATGGAACAGAGTCCTTTTGCGGCGACTATTGATGGCGATCGCTCAACATCACCCAGAACTAAATCACCGGGAACTAAATCACCGGGAACTGAATCACCGGGAACTAAGCCGCCGCCAAATTCTGTACCGCAAAGTCCCAATTCACCAATTTGCTCAGGAATGTCTCAATGTAGTCAGGGCGTTTGTTCTGATAATCCAGATAATAAGCATGTTCCCAGACATCCATCGTCAACAGGGGAACCTGATTGTTCGTCAGAGGATTGTCTGCATTGAGAGTTTTAGTCACCCTCAGGGTATCGCCGTCGAGGACTAACCAGGCCCAACCGCTGCCAAACTGAGTTGCCCCGGCTGTCTTGAAAGCCTCAGCAAATTTTTCAAAGCTGCCAAAGTCTGCTTCGATCTTCTTGGCGAGTTCCCCGGTAGGCATCCCACCACCGTTGGGTTTCATGCTGTTCCAGTAAAAAGTGTGGTTCCAGGCTTGGGCCGCATTGTTGAAGGTTCCTGCCTTCTCTGCATTGCCAGCTAAGGCTTTGATCGCTGCTTCAATCGGCTGGCTCTCTAGGTCAGTCCCTTTAACGGCATCATTAAACTTGCTGACATAGGCAGCATGATGCTTATCGTGGTGAAACTCCAGGGTGCTCTTTGAAATATGAGGCTCCAAAGCAGTGTAATCATAAGGCAGTGTAGGAAGTTCGTAAGCCATAGTGTTCCTGATTCCTCTCATTTCACGGGTCGATTTAGAGCGTATCACAGGCTTTGAACGGCGGCTATGCTCCCTGGGGGGACTTTGAATCGAGTTTTTCCAGATTTTGGGTATGAGTATTCATGTAATATCTGCTTAATGGGGATTAATGCGGAAATCTTTTGGACTGTAGCTTAGAGAACATCAAAACCAGGGATTACGTAGGATTCTGATCTAGCTACCTTGATTCTTTTTATTTTCTTAATCCTAACGAATTCATGCAGGGATCACTTCGGCGTGTCCTAACCGGGGCAATTTTCTTTGTGATCACTCTGATCGTAGCCGTTGAGGGCTATGTTTTGTTTGGCTGGCCCTTGCTGGATTCCATATACATGGTAGTGATCACAATCTTTGGTGTGGGGTATGGGGAAGTTCAACCCCTGGAAACCGGGGAAAGAGTATTTACAATTTTTGTGATTATTGCTGGAACATCTTCAGCCGTTTATGCCGTAGGGGGATTCATTCAAATGGTGACCGAGGGAGAAATCAACCGGGCTCTTGATCAACGACGTAAAACTCGCGGGATTGAGAACCTGCAAGACCATGTGATCGTCTGCGGTTTTGGTCGGATCGGGCAAATTCTCACCCAACAATTATCATCCGCTAAACAGCCATTTGTCTTGGTTGAAAGCAATGAAGAGCGACTGGCGATCGCCGAATCCCTGGGTTATATGATTCAAATCGGCAATGCCACAGATGAGACCATTCTCAAAGCCGTAGGGATTGAGCGAGCCCGGGTGTTGGCTACAGTGGTGTCGGATGACGCGACCAATGTTTTTATTACCCTGACGGCCCGGGGCCTGAACCAGAATTTAATTATTCTGGCCCGAGGGGAACTGCCCTCCACGGAGAAAAAGTTAATCCTGGCGGGGGCCGACCATGTGGTTTTACCCTCCGCCATCAGCGCCTCCCGCATGAGTAACCTGATTACCCATCCCAGTGCGGTGGAATTCCTTGCCCAGGAGGAAGCCCGGAAGAGTATCAACCAGGTGCTAACTCAAATCGAGCTCCAACTTGTGGAATTTGCCATCCCCTCCAGCTCCACCCTGGTGGGTCGGAAAATTTCTGAGCTGGATATTCGGGGGGAAAAGGCGTTTTTGATTGTGGCCCTGCGCCGTCAGGATGGAATTTTAATCAACCATCCCCAGGCTGAGGTGATGCTGTACGCAGGGGATACTTTGATTATGCTGGGGCATCAGGGCGATATTCCCCAGTTCGCCCACCACTATCGTCTACAAAAGGAAATCCGCTATCGTGGAGCCAAGCTATAACCCTCAGGATCGAGGAGTCAGGCGCTTTAACTGCTGATGCTCCGCCAGGGTCTGTTGAAAGTCATCAAAATCAACTCGCTGGATGTAGTTGAGTTTGAACTCTTCGAGAAAGTCAATCAACAGGGACTCAATCTCGTTGAGCGTTTCTTTCTCCCGGAGTTCTTGACCGAGAAGCTCGCCAAAATGCCGCACCAACCGGTTAGATAGCTGCACCCCTTTAGAATCTTCAGCCGCCGCTCTGACTGATTCATAGGTTTTTGAGGGCTGTCTATGGCCAGTTGGGAAAATTCACTCACCAACCGCTCTACCATCTGCTGGGGCAGGGTTTGCAAACCAGGAATCCGTTGCATCGATTCATACAAGGGCATCTGTTTCAAGCTGCTTTCCAGGCTATAACGCAGCAGGGCTTCAATGTCTGGTTTGAGTTGGGGAATCACCTGGAAGACTGTGGTTTGCACTAGGTGGGTGGCAATTGTTTCGAGTTCATTGGTGTTATTCAAATCAATATAGCGACGGTTTTGGGCCTCGAATACCTGTTTCATCAAGTTGCCGTTTTTCAATTCAGCTTGAACCTGGTTGATAAACTGCACCACTACCACTTCGGTTAATTCCTGAGCAAAGCTAGCAATCACATTGCGAATCGCCTGAAGTCTGACCCGCTCCAGATCCAGCAACGCCGATTGATCCAGCCGAATGGCTACTGGAATGATCCGCAACCAGCGCCAGATGGGCACAAATAGGAAAACATCATACCAACGCCAGATCAGGGCATCTCGCCAGGTAAAACGGGTAAATCGTCGGCTAATCAGATAAGTCCGACCCAGGTATTCCAGCAAGAAAATCACCATAAATGGCAGATCAATCCTCCAAAAACCCCCAATAAACTCACCATTTTCTCCAATACCGCGATAATAATTACTGGCGATCGCCGGTGAGATCTGAGTTTCAAACCAGTTGAGTTCGGAGTTGAACCCTTGAGCGAGGAGATAGTCCTGGCTCCAGAATTCCGTAAACGCTTCCTTAGCAGAGCCCTTGGGGGGAATCGAAATCCGATCCTGCATCCGATTTTTGATTTTTTCCAGGGAGCCACTTTTATTGGCTAGGGCAAAGGGGTCTTCGTTGATCAGATCAATGCTCTGGTTCCCCAGGGAGGCCAGAATGGTTTCGGCTTCCGGGCTCTCCAATCCCGTAGCGCTCACCTGTTGTTGCAGGCGTTCCACGGTCTCGAGATAGGCGGTTGTCTCCCGGTTTGGCTCAATGCCTTTAATGGGATCGTACCAGCGGGTGAGCTCGGGCCAATACCGGAAATAAAAATCTCGCAGGGGAATATAGCTAACATTAAACAGTACTAGGCCAAAATTGATCGTGGCCAGGATTGCCATTCCCCGCTCAAACCAGAGGGTGCGTTTGCTGCGACGCAGAGTTCCAGGTTTACCTTGCATGAATCCGTTAGCCTTATTTGTAGAGAGTATAATTCTTTAGTCCTCAACGATCCCATCTCCAGGAAGATGGAGAAACCTGCAGATTGAATCTGACTTCGCCATGGTAACTTTTCCTCAAGCTCCCTGTATTAGTGTAATTATTCCCAGCTATAACTGCGATCGCTACATTGCCCAGGCGATTGAGAGTGTGTTGGCCCAGGGCGATTCGGACGTTGAAATCATCGTGATTGACGATGGCTCCCAGGACAATACCCAATCCGTGGTGCAACCCTACCAAGGGCAAATTCAATATTGCTATCAGACGAATCAGGGGGTAGCCGTTGCCCGGAACCGGGGGATTCAGATGGCCCAAGGGGAATTTGTGGCATTCCTGGACGCGGATGATGTGTTTCTACCTGACAAGTTAGCCTGTCAATTGGCGGTATTTAAAGCCAATCCTGATTTAGGTATTGTTCACAGTGGTTGGCGACGGATCACGCAAACGGGAGAACCCTTAATGGATGTGGAGCCCTGGAAGAACGTTCCCGTCCTTGACCTGGAATCCTGGCTGCGCTGGAAGCCGCTGGGAACCATGGGAACCCTGATGTTCCGGCGCGATTGGCTCCAGCAAGTGGGAGGATTTGAACCGGGACTGACCCACGCCGAGGATGTGGATTTGGTGTTGCGGTTATCTCTGGCCGGATGTCAGGCGGATTGGCTGCGGCAACCAACGGTCTGTTATCGCCAACATGAACAGAATACAATGCGAAATGGCCTTGCCCAGGCCCGATCAATTAACTGGGTTTTGGATCGATTTTTTCAGCACTCTGATTTACCGCTAGAGATTCAACTAATGAAAAATTGGGTGCGTTACAGTACTTTGGTCTGGTGTTCATGGAATCTTTACTACACCGGGTTCTTGCCAGAGATGCAACAATACCTACAAAAATCCTGGGAGTATACACCCTTTCCGCCTGTCGAAACCGTCATGAATTGGGTCGAAAGCTTTACGAAATATTCTGAGGATTTAGGAGAGGTTCTAGATGGTTACGAGCTTTGTTGTCAACCGGAATGGCAGAGTTTGACGGAGGAGGTTATCGGTCAATTTATCAATGGATGAATATGGATGAATTAAGGAGCTTGACGCAATGAATCAAAAGATTGATCGGGGGGGATGAAGGGGGGCAGTGCTCCCCTTCCTGGCGAAGCCCCAGACCCCCTGCCATTTAACAATTAATTACAACTACCTACTTAACAATGTATGAATTAATCTATGAAAGATGGCCTGGGATATTATCAACAGCGTGATTGGGAGATTCTGAACTATCATTCCTATGTTTTGCAAGGGACGGATCTAGTGTTTCGGGGGCCAGAACTGCAAACCCTGGAGTCAGATGCAAAGCCATATTTAGAAATCAATCCAGAACAGAAACTCTCAACCGGACACTACTTTGTCTGTCTCGGGGCCGCCCAGACTTTTGGTTGCTTTTGCGAACGCCCCTATCCAAGGCTGCTAGAACAATGGCTGGATCTGCCCGGATTGAACCTGGGTTATGGCGGGGCAGGCCCCTATTTCTTTCTCAACCATCCTCAACTGATTGAGCACATTAACCGAGCTCAATTTGCCGTGGTTCAGATCATGTCAGGTCGCAGTGAAAGCAACTCCCTATTTGACAGTGGGGGTTTAGAACACTTGACCCGCAGATCAGACGGCCAGAAAATTGGCTCAGAACCCGCCTATCAAGCACTTTTGACCCACCAGGATCAGGCTTATATCCGGTCGATTATTCAGGAAACCCGCCTGAACTGGGTAAAACACTTCCAGGAACTCCTGCAGGCTATTCAGGTTCCGAAGATTCTTTTCTGGTTTTCCAGGCGATCGCTTGCCTATGCTGAATCCTACGAAACCATCTACAAATTGTTCGGGGAATTTCCGCAACTGGTGAATCCAGACATGGTGGCTGCAATCCGCCCTGATGCTGATCATTATGTCGAGTGCATCTCTAACCGAGGAATGCCCCAACTGTTAATCAGTCGGTTCACCGGGCTACCCCATGGGATTAATCTGGCCTATGAGCGGGAGGACTTGGGGGATAAGTCCTCGATTTACAATGACTACTACTTTTCTCCAGAAATGCAACGGGACGGGGCGACGGCCTTATTCCCGGTTTGTCAGCAATGTCTGATCCGGGTTTAAGGTTCTCGATGTTGAATTAATCCGCTGCTAGACAAAAAACCAAATCTGGCGCTAAGATGGGCAAGCAATCCTCAATCAACACTAAATATAGTTTGTCAGGGATGCAATTTCTAGAACTGACTAATCCGTAATCCAGTCCGAAATCCAGATGGGGTTCACCATGGCTCAGAACTTACTTTCAACCGGAATCATCGATCCCAATCAATGGCATCTAGCCCGAGTTTGGCTAGAGGTGGCCGCATTGCTCAGGATTGCCCCCCGCCAAATTGACCATCTGGACTGTTGGGAATCTCAGATTTGGGTCAAGCCCCTTGGGGGCCGCAGCCAATTTATGAGTTACCGGCGTTTACCCCTGTGGATAGAATCTGGAACCGCTGCCATTGAAGCCTGTGGCGATCGCCAAGCCCTCGAACACTTGGGGGAGGTTCTCCAGGGTGAAATGGCCACCCATGGTGCTTACTACGATGCCGCCACCGTAGAGCGGTGGCGTGCCACCTGGAAAAATCGAGCCGAACAGCTTAAAATTGTTGCTCTGCGTCAGGCCAGACAGGAGGAGCGCCTCAAACTCATGGGAGATCGACAACGGGCCTATAAAAATTGGCAGGAAGGCTGGCGGCAGGTTCTAGACTATTGTGGCAGTTTTGAGTCTCTTGAACGACTCGCCCCAGAACTAGACCTCCAGAGTCAAACCTTTGACGAGTTTCATGGCAGTCAGGCTGCCTCACAGCTCTGGCATCAACGCTGGCAGGAGCTTTCCCAAGCCAGTGCTTAAACTTGGGAATCGACAAATTCGTTATATTTGCTAAAACGGTCTCAGTAAAGTAAGCCTGAAGTTTCCGGGGCTCGGCTCCCTTTCATCCTTTTGCATATTCAGAATTTGTAAAGCTTGTGTCTTAATTGCTCCAGTTTGTAGACTAGTTTGTAAATTTTTGGTAGCCGTTTCTAACTCTCCGGATAGGGGCTACTGATGGGTTGAAGAGAGAACTAGTGAATAGTTCCACTGGTTAAAAGACCGTTATAAAGGGTTTAGTGGTTGTGTCAGGGTAGAGCGCATCGTTACAATGCTAGTCATGGCCCTAGACAAAACTTAAAGGAGGTGAAGTCGAGTTGAAACAGCAAAACTTAGGGAAAGCAGTTCAAATTTCAGACGGCATTCAGGTGATGACACTTCTAGATGAAGTTTGCATTCCAGCCCTGCGTTCAGGGTTTGCTGGATATCCCGTCAATCCCCGCTGGAACGCCGTCAAGTTTCATGCCTGGAAGCAAGGTTGCCAGCTTCGGGCCGATCTTAAACAAGGCAAAATGTGGGTACGACCTGAGGACTCCATGCTAGTTTCTGGTCAGCAGTCCGAGCAATCCACAGAAGAGAAAGCCTCTCCAACCTCTCAGGTTCGAGAACGAGTCTCCCCTGTCACGGTCTTGCTTCACAGGTCTAGTCAACGAGGAGAACTGAATCTTGCTTAGTGGTAGTATATTGGGGCGGTCTAGAACCGCCCCTTAAAGTTTAAGCATGTCTATTTTCAAGCCTCCCTTATCCACCGTTGCTTTAGCTCAGAACCTGCTGACGGAGTTTAATTGTCTAGAGACGCAACCTACATTGTCTTTAGAGAAAGCGATTCAGGTTCGCCAAGGGTTATTGATTCTGGTTCAAGCGTCCGATTACCAGATGCTAGGGATTTGTGCTGATTCTCTTGGGGAGGCGACCACCACTCTCAGTCAGTATCTAACGGCATTCAACTTTTCGGTTCCTCTAGACTACCGTCCTATTCCACCAATAGAAGGGGCAGTTTACCTCAAGTTCAATGGACTATCTCAGTCGTTTTATGCCAGTTCCTATCTGGAGTCCTATCGCGGAGTGTTGGTATCTTATCAATCCAGCCCTGAGACCCCTGAAGCTGTGAACGGTATTTACGGCCATTTTCCCTTGGATCTGTTTGCTCCCGATAGTTTCAGGGAACGTTAAGCAGGTGGTTCTTATTAAGGGCGCTAAGCTACTTAAAAGGGTCAGAAATTATTTTATTGCTCCAGAGTGTTGGCAAGTTTGTCGGCAATATCAGCAATCCAGTTCTCATCCTGTTGGGTATAGCTGCGGGGAGCATTAGCTGCCAGCAGTAAAATCCCTTTTTCTCCGACGGGTTGGCAAATCACCCCCTGGGCATTCTCAGGAAAGTAGTCAAACTCGATTTTCCCCGGATACAGGGCCAGCTTCACCAGATAGATTGGTTTGCCCGTTTGTAGAGCCCGCTGGACAATTGGCCCTGGCTTTACCTCCGATTGCTTGCCCAGGATGCCTCGACGAAGCAAAACCTGACCATCATAGAGCAACACAATTGAACGGGTAACAGTATTGGTCAGTAGAGCATGGGAAGCCCAGGCTAATTCAGTTTTGACTGACTCTGGTAATTCAGGAGCTAGCATAAAGCCTGACTCCCCTGCAAGTTCGACAGCGTCGGGGAGCCGGGGCTGAACCTGCTGCCAGATCAAACCCACCAGAATCAATAGGGCGCTCAAAATCACCCCCAAAGCATCTGAACGGGCTTGAGAGTCAAACACCTGGGGAGTCAACATCCGATTGATCAGCAACAACGTTCCGCCGAGTCCCCCAGCCACCAAAGGCAGCAGTCTGAGGATGCGATTGGGATCAGATCTAGCCACAATCCTAGCCCCTATCCTATAATCTCACCGGGCTCAATAATCCGCTGAAAAAGATAACCTGTGCCCCTTGCCGTCAGAATCAATTCTGGATTGCTGGGATCTTCTTCCAGCTTTGCCCGTAATCGAGAAATATGCACATCAACCACTCGAGTATCGACATGACGTTCAGGGGTGTAGCCCCAAACCTCCTGTAAAATCTCTGATCGGGAAAAAGGCTCCCCAGAACGGCTGACCAATAGTTCTAGCAAGCTAAATTCCATTCCAGTGAGCCGAATCCGTTCATCGCCTTTATAAACCTGGCGTTTATTGGTATCGATTCTAATGCTGCTGACTTGAATCACCCCGGAACTGGGAATTCCGGAAGTTCCATCTTTATCAATTCGTCTGAGAACGGAGCGAATTCGAGCTTCTAGTTCCTTGGGGGAAAAGGGCTTCACCACATAATCATCAGCCCCCAATTCCAAACCCGTGATCCGATCCGCCACATCCCCCAAAGCAGTCAGCATAATGATCGGGATATCAGATTCCTTTCGCAGCTCTTGGCAGACCCCATACCCATCCAGCTTGGGCATCATCACATCAAGCACAACCAGGTCTGGGTCAGCTTTACGAAAGGTATCGAGGGCTTCTTCGCCATCGGCTGCGGTGACAACATCATAGCCAATCATTGACAAACGAGTTTCTAAAATTCGACGAATACTGGCTTCGTCATCGACAACCAGAATTCTCTCTTTATGATTTTCCAATTGCCTCAGCGCTCCTTAAATCGAAATCAAAAGAATGGGGATAGTAATGTGAATGTCGCGAGGATATTATTATAGCCGCTTCACTTTTTTTGACAATCCGACTTATTTTTTTACCCTATTATTAAGGTTAAATCAAAGAACTTCCAGTTTCATTAAGATTAAATACATCTTTACGCAATTGGGTCACAGCATGGGGAAATTCGGAAATGACTTTTTCGGCAATTCGAGAGTTATTGGTCTAGAATATTAATTCAAGACTTGTATTGTCTCAAGTTTGAGCTAGTACAGTTAGAGCCTTCTGGTGGCTGATTACCTTGACCGACATCAAGCTGGCCTTGAGAAAACACCTATCAAATCAGATGAAAATCAAGATCAAAATTTTGTGATACAGGCATCTTACCTGCAAAAAAACAGTCGAAATCGCTGTTCCACTCCATTTAATTCATAACCCCAACTGATATCTAAGTTTATAGAACTTAATACTCTCAGCGGACTTTTTTAAGGATTCCTTGAGGATTCTCTCAGTTTAGTCTCTAACAGATAATTTTTGTAAATGAGTTTCAGATTCGCTACCCACCCTGTGAACGATTGCTGATCTAACCATGCCAAAATCTCGTACATTCTATACTTGTCAGGAATGCGGCGGCGATTTTCCGCAATACTTTGGTCGTTGCCCCAGTTGCCAAGCCTGGAATTCCCTGCAGGAAAAGCTGGAGCAGCCCCCCGCCACGACAGCCCTACAACGGACAGCCTGGAGTACCGTTACCGTTGAGCGACTACAATCCACCGCCGGAACCCCCGCCGGAGTTGAATTTCCGCTAGGTCAACCGCTCTCAGCTTGTAAACTCTCTCAAATTTCTGACCAGGGTCAAGCCCGAAGGTTTTCCGGGTTCGGGGAATTGGATCGGGTATTGGGCGGGGGAATTGTGCCCGGCTCCCTAATCCTGGTCGGAGGTGAGCCAGGAATTGGTAAGTCAACCCTGCTGTTGCAAGTGGCGAACTATCTGTCCTTGAATACCCGGATTCTCTATGTCTCCGCCGAGGAATCCGCCCAACAAATTAAACTTCGGGCCCAACGGTTAGGAGTAGGTTTGGGGATAGCAGCGGATCAATTGGGAGAGAACCCAGATTCACCACTCAACGGAGCAGTTCTGGGGGCTAACTCCACTTCTGACCCAACTATAAATCTAGCCAGACATCATCCTGAATCCCTGAATACTACTGGACTGGAGCCAGAACTTTATCTCTTGCCGGAGACTGATTTGGAGGCCATTCTACGGGAGCTAGAATCCCTCAAGCCCCAAATGGCCATGATTGATAGTATTCAGACTATTTATTTTGCCGGTCTCTCCTCGGCTCCTGGCTCGGTCTCCCAGGTACGGGAGTGTACGGCGGCCTTGATGCAGGTGGCTAAACGGGAAAATATTGCCCTATTTCTGGTGGGTCATGTGACTAAAGATGGCTCCCTGGCAGGGCCAAGGGTTCTAGAACATCTGGTGGATACGGTATTGTATTTCGAGGGCGATCGCTTTGCCTCTCACCGATTGCTGCGCTCCATGAAGAATCGGTTTGGGGCCACCCATGAAATTGGTGTATTTGAAATGGCGACTGAAGGCTTGATTGAAGTTCTCAACCCTTCAGAGTTGTTTCTTGGGAGTCGGGAAGAGTCAGCCCCAGGGACGGCCACTGTCGTGTCTGTCGAAGGAACCCGTCCGATTGTGGTAGAGGTTCAAGCCCTGGTCAGCCCCACCAGTTATGGCTCAGCTCGAAGAGCGGCCACCGGAGTTGATCACGGGCGGTTGCTCCAAATTCTGGCCGTGCTGGAGAAACGAGTCGGGATTCCTTTATCCAAGCTAGATGCCTATGTCTCTTCAGTGGGAGGATTGAACGTGGATGAACCAGCAGTGGATCTGGGGGTAGCCATTGCCATTGTGGCTAGCTTCCGAGACCGAATTGTCGATCCTCACACGGTTCTGATTGGGGAAGTAGGATTGGGGGGTCAGGTGCGCTCGGTCTCTCAGCTTGAATTGCGCTTGAAGGAGGCAACAAAATTGGGGTTCAAGCGAGCCATCGTACCTCGAGGACAAATTCCTCTAGGGCTAGAAATCCAAACCGTTCAGGTCGGCAAGGTACTTGATGCGATTGTGGCAGCGATTTCTCCCCATCCAGAAACCCTTGAGTCTCAGGCCGATACTATCGAATCCGGTGAATTCACCGGTTGATTCATTGAAGTTTGAGTGTCAGTCATTCCGGACAGAAAAGCCTGGGTCAGTTGCACCGCCGGGCGCAGATTCATATCTAAAATTAAAGCCAGACTCTCGACTGTTACCTCTTCCAGGGATTCTGACCGGGCCATACCCAGGTTATGGATCAGGTGATTGACGGCATGGCGTTGAGCAAAAGAGAGATATCCAACCCCAGCTTTAGTTCTGGCTGCCAGGACATTCCCCTACCTTTCCATCCGGCAGGATAGCACCACAGAAGTTCGCCCCTTCTAGTCTGGCATTATTCAAATTGGCATTAGATAGATTAGCCTGTTTGAGTTGAGCATTCTCTAGGAATGCCTGGTACAAATCCGACCAGGATAGATCTGCGCCAGTCAGGTTGGCTTCTCGGAGATTGGTGGTATGAAGCTTGGCATCTCGCAAATCCGCACCAGAAAGATCCGCCCCAATTAAATTCGCAGAACTCAAATCAACCCCTCGCAATTGGGCTCCACTGAGATTGGCCTTTTGCAGGTTGGCCCCCAGCAGATCCGCTCCACTGAGCTCTGCCTCAGCTAAATTGGCTTCGCTCAAATCACACTGCTGGCATTGTTTTGTATTCAGCAATCGCCGCAAGTCTTCTTGAAGTTCAGCGATCGCCGTTGATCTCCAGCCCAGAGTGAGAACAATTGCAGTAAAAGTTGTAGTGAAAATTGTACTGAACAGAAGAGGGGTAAGCTTGAGGTTCATGGGCCAGTTTAATATTGGGTCTTTGACAGTTGTGAAATTTTCGGTGCAATTTTCGGATAAATTTTTGATATTTATTATAGGTCTAATTCGAACCCAATGATTTCACAATTCCCCTGCAAAAAGTTTGAAAGACTACATCTTGACCTCCGAAGTTTTACGGAAACTTTACAGTAAAATCATCCAAGATTTACACAAAAGACTATTTATTTCAAACCGTAAATTTTAGAATATTAATTACAGTGAGATGCCAGCCCTAAACAGCTAAGCCTCTCATTGGACTAGGCTCTTTGTTCAGGGTTCGTCTACACTCAATCCAAGCTTTGTGTTGGGAAAACCAGGGGATTTTTTTAAATTCCCTGTTTCTTGGTAGATTAGCTGCTGATTAATTAACTACCTGATTAATTAACTACCTGGGCTCCGTGGGCCTTTGGATCGGTGGAGCGGTTTCCACCAGGATTAATGGGTGGATTAAAGGCAGAAGTTTGACCGGTGGTTTGAGCATGGGGCAACGGTTGATTGGCGATCATGGCCTCTATATTTTCAGCCATCAAACTCCGGGGAATCTCACCAATAGTTTGGGCAGTGGGTTCAGCCTGGGCATTCAAAAAGACGAAGTGAGGAATCCCATCTACCCGATACTGCAAAATCTCCGGCAACCATTTGCTGTTGTCCACATTCAACATCACCAGGTTGAATTGCTCTCCATATTGCTGTTCCAGGGCTGCCATATCAGGGGCCATCGCCTGACAACTGGTACACCAGTTCGCATAAAACTCCATCAATGTTGGCTTCTGGTTTCCCAAGGCAACTTCTAAGGGAGTGGCATTCTCTGCCAATTCTGGTAGGGAAGTCGAAGTCGCCTCAGTTTTTAGCCCCAAAAATAGAGCAAGACTCAGGCGATCGCCACCCCAGCAATCAATAAATTTCTCAAGCGCTGGCCTGAAGAAACCTGAGATTTGTTGGGGGAATCAGCCGATTCAGGAATGGATTGGGGGGAATTCATAGAAACTTATTAAATGGGAAACTTATTGAATTTGCAGGTTCAACTACCTTTCTATTATTTTATTGTAGAC
>JAAURB010000149.1 GCA_012033335.1 Oscillatoriales cyanobacterium RM2_1_1 | reverse complement strand
TTTTTTTGATCTGACAAAGGTTTCCAGTTCATCGAGTTCTCCCACTGCGGGAATCATCTCTGGATCGTAGGCATCCGGTAGACGTTCTCCCACCTGCCTCACCCAGGTAATCACGGTCGTGTGATGGACTCCTGTGACCCGCTCAATCGTACGAAATCCCGTCCCATTCACATACATTTTGCCGTTTTTACGGATATGGCTGGAACCACAGTCAGGACATTGCATCAGATTGAGCCTCAATTCATGGCACTATTATGCAACGCCGAGACTAGAGAATTTGAGACAGAAATTTCTGAGTCCGTTCCTCTTGGGGATGATTGAAAAATGCTTCAGGAGTCCCGGACTCAACCAGCAGCCCATCCGCCATTAATACAACCCTGTCAGCCACCTCACGGGCAAATCCTACCTCATGGGTAACACAAACCATTGTAATCCCCTGACCCGCCAGAGTTCGCATGACATCTAAAACTTCCCGTACCATTTCCGGGTCAAGGGCGGAGGTAGGTTCATCGAATAGCATAATTTTGGGCTGCATCGCCAGGGCTCGGGCGATCGCTGCTCGCTGTTGTTGACCACCGGACAGTTGACCGGGAAATTTCTTGGCTTGTTCTAGAATGCCAACCCGTTCTAAAAGCTGTAGGGCCACCTCTTCCGCCTTGGCTTTGGGCCAACGTCTGACCCAGATGGGGGCTAACGTAACATTTTGCAGAATTGTCAAATGGGGGAACAGGTTAAATTGCTGAAATACCATCCCTACTTCCCGGCGAACCTCTTCAATATTTTTCAGGTCATGGGAAAGGCTGATGCCGTCAATTAAAATACTGCCCTGCTGAAACTCTTCCAAGGCATTGAAGGTTCTGATGAAGGTGGACTTTCCAGAACCGCTAGGCCCCATAATCACCACCACCTCACCCCGCCCGACCTCCAGGCTGACCCCGCGCAGGACATGAAAATTATTGCCATACCATTTCTGCACGTCAGTTGCGACAATGGCTAAATCCCCGGAGGGAGTTTGAGTCTGATTTGTATCAGCTTGTATCTGTGTCATTTCTCTTTGTAGTTTCTAGATGAGTGCTGCCTGAACGCTAACTATTGCAGCATGATGACTTTGGGAATTAATTGAGAATTAATTGTCAGAGTTTAAGTTTGAGGATCAGTCTGATCGAAACAGATCAGTTCCCAGCTTAATTCTACGCTACAGTTCCCAGGAATCTGTTAATTGTGAACACTAGTTACACAGGCTGTGTCGATTAGGGAGGACGGATGAAGCAGGAAATCTCAAGAGCGATCTTGGGAAGTCCGCACTCTACTCATTAGGGTGAACGTCGGGAGGATGTCACTTTCATTTGCTAGGCTGCAAGACTTACCCAAAAGCGAATAGAACGAGAAGGAAGACCCAAGCTATTATAAATGGGTGGAAGGAGTCACCCAGTTGAATCTGGAGGTGATTGGTAAACTCCGTCGGGATGCTCATCTGAAGTTCTTATACACTGGTCGTCAAAAAGGTCGGGGTCGTCATCGGCTCTATGACGGTAAAGTCGATTTGCATCAGCCTGAATCCTTGGAATTCGTGGCTCTAGTTGAAAAGGACATCAAGCTCTACAGCTCCAGAACAGCCCTGTGATTCGTCACTTCATTTCTCTATTGCCTCTTTTAAACGCCTTGCCCTCAATCAACATCTTTTAGAATTATTTATTTCCATGTTTGAGCTGGAGCCGACCTTGATTAAATCATCCAAACTACCAAAACCTCTGCCAGTACGGAGCTATCATCTCCTAAATCTGTCCGGAGTATTGTTTGCAGTAGTCATGATAAATTCCCAACTATCACTCTATTGTAATAGTAGAAGATCTGAGGTTGAAATTGACAACAAAATATAGTATTTATCTGTTTGGGCGAAGAGTTTGTTCGGAAATTTTGGAGACAATTAACTTATTTAAGTAGCTTGAAGCAATGAATTAGAAGATTGATGAGGGGATGAAGGGGGCGGCACCCCCTTCCTGGGGCGAAGCCCCAGATCCCCTTCTATTTAACAATTAGTTATAACCACTGACTTACTAATTTCTAGCCATTCCTAAAAATCATGCTAAAAGCAATTCTATTTGACCTCGACGGAACCCTGGTGAACACCGATCCTCTACATTTTCAAGTCTGGCAAGACATGTTAAAGGAGTATCAGATTGACATTGATCAATCTGCCTATCAAGCCAGAGTCAGTGGTCGGCAGAATCCTCAAATCATTGCAGACTTGCTTCCGCAGCTTTCTGAAGCAGAAATTGCTCAGTTTGCGGAGGAAAAAGAAGCAAGATTTCGAGATATTGCCACAACAATTAGTCCCCTAGGGGGAGTATTAGGCATCCTGAACTGGTTAGAAGCAAACCATCTAAAAACCGCCTTAGTGACCAATGCACCCCGCAACAACGCTGAATTCATGTTAACTGCATTGAACCTGAAAGAACGCTTGAAAATAGTTATTTTGGGAGAAGAGATGATCGCTGGAAAACCCGATCCGGCTCCCTATCAATTCTGTCTGCAACAGTTAGAAATTCAAGCCTCTGAAGCCATTGTTTTTGAGGATTCTCCATCGGGAATTCGCTCAGCCTTGGGGGCTGGAATTACAACCATTGGAGTGGCCACAACCCATGACCCCAATGCCCTGAAAGCCCTTGGGGTTAGTCGAGTGATTCAGGATTTCAATGATCAATCCCTCTGGGAATGGCTAGAAACCTTGGTCTAATCCTCCGCAAAGATATAGCGTCGCAGCTCACTGGGATCGGGTTCAGGGCTATTTTCCGCAAACTCAACCGCATCATCGACCACCCCTTGAATTCTTTTATCAATTGCTTTCAACTCCTCTGGGGTAGCCAGTTGATGTTCTGTGAGATAGCTGGCCAGCTTCTGAATCGGATCCCGCGAGAACCAGTATTCCTTTTCTGCCTTATCTCTGAGTTCATCTGGGTCGGCCAGGGAATGGCCCCGAAATCGATAGGTCAAGGCTTCAATCAAAGTTGGCCCCTCTCCGGCTCGGGCCCGGGCTACCGCCTCCTTCGCCAAAGTTCTGACCGCTAGAACGTCCATGCCATCCACCTCATGTCCCGGCATCCCGAAGGCAGGCCCCTTTTTATAAATTTCCGGGTCAGAGGTTGCCCGTTCGTGGGCCATCCCAATCGCCCATTTATTATTTTCAACCACATAGATAATTGGTAAGCTCCAGAGACTCGCCATGTTCAGGCACTCATAGAACTGACCGTTATTGCAGGCCCCGTCCCCGAAGAAGCAAACTGCTACTTGATCGGCGGAGGCATCTCCCATGGCTTCCCGACGATACTTGGCTTGAAACGCTGCCCCCGTTGCCACCGGAATTCCTTCAGCTACAAAGGCAAATCCACCGAGGAGTTTGTGTTCCCCAGAAAACATGTGCATGGAACCGCCTCGCCCTTTAGAGCAGCCCGTTTCCTTACCAAACAGTTCTGCCATCACTTCTCGGGCTGGAACCCCGGCACTCAGGGCATGAACATGATCTCGATAAGTGCTGCAGACGTAATCGCGATCGCGATGTAACGCTCGGATCACTCCAGTGGAGACGGCTTCCTGGCCGTTGTAGAGGTGCACAAACCCAAACATTTTGCCCCGATAGTACATTTCGGCACATTTGTCTTCAAAGCAGCGTCCCAGGGTCATGTCCTCGTAGAGCATTAGACCTTCTTCGCGGGTGACAGCAGCATTATCAGCCTGAAATACTGGTAGTGAGCGTTCCTGAACCATGGGCTTTCACGTCCTTTGATAAATTTGACAAAACTTACCGAGTATAAACCAAATTCCTATGAAATACTTACGAAATCCAATCTGGAAATCTAACCTGATTAACAGACCCTCTCAACTAGTCACATTATTTTAGTCACATTTCTGATTGCACCTCGGTAACATTAGCAGTGGTCACGGTAGCAGTAGTTACCCTTCTTCAGTCAGTATGCCTGAGTCAGGCGATTCAAGGAGGGTTTTTCCAGGGAGGATTTTTCATTCAGCTCTCTAAATTCAGCTCTCTCAAGTGCTAGCCCTGGGCACCAGCCTACCAAGACCATTTTAGTTCTTCCTGATCCGTAGCGCGATAGCGACGTGATTCTGATACACTAGGGAGTAGCTCAATTAATCGCCATTGAGGAAGATGCCTGTGCGTATTCCCCTTGATTATTACCGAATTTTAGGTTTGCCCATTCAGGCAACTGTTGATCAGCTCCGGCAAGCCCATCGCGATCGCACGGCCCAGCTTCCCCGACGCGAGTATTCCGATGTGGCAATTGAGTCTCGTAAGCATCTGCTTGACGAAGCCCATGAAGTCCTGTCTGATCTCGATCAGCGTCGAGCCTACGATAAAGGTTTTCTAGCCAAGACCTATGATTACGATCAGGATTTAGACCTCAATGAATCCAACGCGGGCAAGGCTAATGGGAGTCCTGAAGCAAGCCCTGAGGATGACTATAACCCCAGCGTTGAGATTGATGATAAAGACTTCATTGGAGCTCTATTAGTGCTTCAGGAATTGGGGGAATACGAGCAGGTGGTCAAGCTCAGTGCCCCCTACCTCAGTAATGGCTCCATCGGTTTAAAAGATGGTCGGTTTGGTGATCCAGAGCTGATTCTGCCGGATGTGGTTCTGACGGCGGGTCTGGCTTACCTGGAGTTGGGACGGGAGCAATGGCAGCAAGGTCAGTACGAAAAAGCCGCAACGTCTCTGGAGGTGGGCCAGGATGTTTTACTTCAGGAAAATCTGTTTCCTAACCTCCGAGGAGAAATTCAATCCGATCTCTACAAGCTCCGCCCCTATAGAGTTCTAGAGCTTTTACAGCGTCCCAGTGACCAAGTGAATGAGCGCCGCAAAGGTTTGCAATTGCTGCGAGAAATGCTCCAGGAGCGGGGAGGAATTGATGGTCACAGCGATGATCGCTCTGGACTAAATGTGGAGGATTTTCTCCGGTTTGTTCAGCAACTACGACGCTACTTGACAACCACTGAACAGCAAGCGCTATTTGAAGTGGAAGCCCGTCGCCCCTCTGCCGTGGCTACCTATCTGGCAGTCTATGCCCTGATTGCCCAGGGATTCGCCAATTGCCAGCCCGCCTTGATTCGTAAGGCCAAGCTAATGTTGATGCAATTGGGCCGACGACAAGATGTTCACCTAGAGAAGTCAGTTTGCTCCTTACTTCTGGGTCAGACCGAAGAAGCCAACCGAGCCTTAGAACTGAGCCAGGAACAGGAACCCATCAACTTTATTCGGGAACAGTCCAAAGACTCACCGGATTTATTACCCGGACTCTGCCTTTATTCTGAGCGCTGGCTACAGGATGAGGTATTCCCACATTTTCGGGATCTGGCTGATCGCAAAGTCGCCCTCAAGGACTATTTTGCCGATGAGCATGTTCAGTCTTATCTAGAGTCTCTCTCTGCAGAAGTCAGCAATGCCAACGAATGGGTTGTAGTGCATCCGCGCCGCACCGGCACCTCTACAGCTCCGGCCCAAAGAATTGCGGCCCCAGATCAATCCACTAGAACCTCATCCTATCAGGAGGTTGGCTCGGGGGCTACCACTGCAACCCTGGCGGCTTCCACGGCAACTGTCCTGGGAGCTTCCGTCGTCGGTTTATCTCAAGATGCCGAGCCCAATACCATCGGCTCTGAATCCTCTGGCTCAGCGACATTTGGAATGAGAGCCACGTCGATTCAGGATCCTCAACCTGGAGATCCGGCTGGTTCAGGATTTAATGCTGTGGATCCAGCAACGGCTTCCAGTCGGCTGTCAGCATCTCGGGGCCGTCGTGCCGCAGCGGACGCTGAGACTTCAGGAGGAACTGGGGAGGCGATCGCCGTCCAGGTTCAGGCCGCAGGCCAGGCAAGTTTGATCCGGTCAAGCTCCGGCGTTTGCTATTTTTAGGGGCTGCGAGTATTCTGGCAGTTTGGTTCCTGTCGTGGGTGCTAAGCTCTCTGTTTGGCTTCCTTTTCAAGTCTGATCAGAATGGGTTAGAGGCAGCAACCCTGAAGGGGGAGCAGGCCATAGTGCGGGTGGATGCCCCTCCAATTGCTATCCCTGAGCCCTCACCGGTTGCGACTGCGCCGACTAGCGATATGACCCCAGAAGTTGCGGCGCAAGTGATCAGGCAATGGCTCTCTATCAAAGAGGCTGCTATGGGTTCTGAGCATCAAGTTGAGCGAATTGGAGAAATTCTAGTAGAGCCCTCCTTGAGTCAATGGACTAGTCGGGCCGAAGCCTTGAAGCAAGAAGGAGCTTATCGACTTTATAAACATGACTTAAATGTCAAAGCCGTCAATATCGATGAGACCAATCCTAACGAGGCTGCCGTTGATACTGAAGTTCAAGAGAGTGTACAATTCTTTGAAAATGGAGCCGTGAAGGATTCCCAGGATGAGTTACTCCAAATTCAGTATCAGTTAGTTAGAAAGGAAGGCCAGCCTTGGCAAATTCAAACCTGGCAGGTTCAATAGTCGGGTTTGACAATCCCTCAAATTCGTTATCCCTCGAATTAATTTGAGGGATTTTTAATCTGTTGAGCCCCGATATAATCCTGATTGGCAACCCTCCGCCCCTGAAAAAGTTTCCTCAAGCACTGCCACTGAGCATCTGTCAGTAGGGCAAATTGGGCGATCGCATCTCGCATCTGCTGATAGATAGAATGGTAAGGGCCATAGTGATCCACGAGATGTTTTGCTCTACTGTCCATCAGAAACTCTCAGATTAATCCTTAACATTCTGAATAAAGATGAATCAACTTCCCTGATAAATGCCTGTAAGTTGCTTGTTTTCGTTGAACTTTAGAATCATGAATGAGGCTTACTTAACATTGGGTTACATGAAGTAATGAATGTTTAATTTAAAGACTGGTATCTGCACAAAATCTGCACGAAGAAATTGCTTGAATACTACTAGGGTCAAAACCAAAGGGGTTGACTAGCGTTAAAGCTAGGATTCCAGGATTCCCAAAGTGCCTTGATCTTAAATCTCATCTTCAAGTTCATCTTCAAGATTGAGATCAGCAAGGCCGGGGAATCACCCATGTTTAGATTCACTTAGCTCAAATCGGAGACTTTAACATGTTAGACGCTTTTACCAAAGTTGTTTCCCAAGCTGACGCTCGGGGCGAAATGCTCAGCACCGCTCAAATCGATGCCCTCAGCCAGATGGTTGCAGAGAGCAACAAGCGCTTGGATTCCGTTAACCGGATCA
>JAAURB010000046.1 GCA_012033335.1 Oscillatoriales cyanobacterium RM2_1_1 | reverse complement strand
TTCGGGGGTTTGATAGTCCTGCAGCAGTTCGTCGATGAGGTGGTTGACTGTGTTGTTGGTTTTCAAGCTGATCTTGCGTTGAGTTGTCATAGTGATCTCCTGCATTATTGGCTATGTTGATCACTTACACAAACTAATTTACAGTCTCCTGATTCCCAAGTTTCATGGAGTCCTGCAAAAATTATGGGTTTTAATGCTTCACGATAAAACACATACGGAGCTTTTTTAGTTTTTCCTTCCTTCTTCCCTCTAAGCCCAAATTATGACAGAACTTGTATGGCGATCGCAATGAAATCCGGAGCTTGATTCACAATAATTTCAGCATCAGATTGAGACAGGTTTGCCTGTGAATCATATTCTGCACGGGTACGTTGAGCTTGGGCATCGATGAATTGACGGTGAAATTCAGTTGGAACTTTGCCGGGACGAGCCAAGTGTTGTCCAAATGCACCAATAACAGCCGCATGACTTGAAAACGATAAACCTTCTTGGTCTAATAATGCTTCTGCAATATAAAACATCGCATAGTATTCACGGGAAACTGCAAAATCGTAAAACCCCTGTTGAATCAAGGTTTGAGCTGCTGCTACGCTACGTTGCGATTTATTAATTAGGGCTTGTTGCTCTGGAGTCACAACACAATTCCCTCCCGACGAATATTTCGTAAGAAAGGGGAATTCTCAGTTTCAAATCGAGAGCAAGGTAAAAAGAAACGAGAGACGAGTAAATTATGCTCCAGGCAAAATTGAGCGACAAAGTGACTGGTATGTTGCAATTCCAAGCTGATATCCACTGGATCTTTCAATACAATCAAAATATCAATATCAGAGGCTGAAGTCGCTTCCCCTCGTGCTTGAGAACCAAACAACATCACTTGCTTAAGACGATCCTGATACTCTTGCTGAAGGTACTTTTTCAAGGGTGCAAGATAGGTAAGAGTTTTGTGCTGTAATGTTTCAAGAGTCATGAGATATCTGATTTTAAAAAGGGCTTTTATTGAGTTCTTAACAAACGACTGAATGAAATTTGAAACCCAGGGAAAGCAAGGGGTGATATTTCGCCCTGACTCACTTCCTGCTGAGATAGATAATTACCTTCTTGGGGCTGGCAAAGCACCCACAATACATTAACATCTCCCCATGTGACTTTTTCTTCACTCAGCTCTAAATCAACAGTTCGATATCATCCTCATCTACCCCAAAGAACATCGCCAATCGAACCTTATCTACTTCTGTTGGCAGTTCACCTGATCTCAATGCATCCAGTCTAGATGCTAACTTTGAAGTTTTGAGTTCATTAAGATTATCAGCTATAAGATGCTGCAGGTTCTTGTAATTGCGGATTTTCATTCCCCTAGATGGCTTTGGCAGTATTCCCTTCTCCATTGCCTCCTTGACAGCAGATTCAATCAGGTAAGCACCGAGGCTAGCAGTTTTGGTTCCCTCAAGATCAGCCCAGTAATCGAGAGATTCGATAACGATGTCAGGTAGAGTCAGGTTAATCCGTTTGGACATTCTGGAGTGCATGAGCTTACTACCTTAATTGAAACATCTAAGGCTCTAATTGGCATCTGGGGTTAATTATAAAGCTATTGCCATTTAGTTGCTTGTCAATTTACATCTAATTAGATACAGTATATCCAACAGGTTCAGAATCAAATTTAAATTCTGAATAAATCCCCACCAGCAGGGTGAATTTCGTTTACCGATCTGTTGTTGGTTTAATGCCAGAACCTCCCTCAAACACCGAACGGTCTGTCCAATCGTAGTTCGCTGGAACTCCCAATGTTTCCGAGGCATCTAACTGAATTGCCCACGGCTCGACCAATTGATGAGGGTTCAGGAGAATTGAGTGTTGTTGGGTGTGGTGATTGGGTTCTGTCATTAACGTGCAGACACCTCAAACCGTTATATTCAGGAGGGTTTGACCCATGACTTAATTAATGAATTGAACTTTTGAGCTGTGGCGATGGAGTAGCTGCCAACTTTCGGTTGGGCTAAAGCGGAACCTCCTCTGACTGCTATTAGCCCGGTTGCTGAAGTTCATGCCAATCATAACGAGGCTCAGAATGCTGCTTTGAGGCGACGGTGCCGTGCCTATCGTAGACGACAGAACCTCTACGCCAAAACACCGGGTTGGTTTACAGCGGGTTTTAGACATGCAGCGGGTGATTCACAATGGGGTTCGTCCTCATTGGGGACTGGAAAAGGTGGACTCCAGCGATGGCAATAGGATTATGTTCTTGTCCACTCGATATGCTGCAATTACTGAATAGCAGGGGATTCTCATCTGCCTCCCTTTAACAGACCAGTGCCAGATACACATCCCGAATTGGAGCATGATCCCAAAACTTTCCGGATATTTTTTATTGCGTTGCTACAATTTAGCGTTGCGTTTGGGGACTTCTTTAAACCGTTCTTTGGCTGAGGCAAAGGCGGCTTTCATCACCTGCTGAATTTTCTGAGGGTCAGGCTTTTTCCCCCCCATCAAATCCCCAAAATAGACACAGGCCCCTTCCCCCAAGGCCCAGGTATAGGCCGCCGCCCAGGACGCTGCAATCACACTGCCAAACCCCGGAATGAATTTAATCAACTCTCGACCGATCGCTTGGGCTAAAAATCCCCCAGCGATCGCACTCACCAGACCCCCCGCCTGGGAAGGAGTCAGGGTTTGGCCGTAGAGATTTCCCAATAGCCCCACCAGAGAAGCCTGCAAAGCGGTGAGGACTGGCATTGTGGCGAAGGGCAGAGGTACTGCGGCCAGAGTAGCCGCCATGATTGAGAAAGCCAGGATATATCGCCGTCCGACATCCCGATAGAGGGTTCCCAGGGTTTCTCCCACTTCCCGGTCAAGCAATTGATGAATGGTGCGGGCTTCTGCCTCAGGAAGCAGATCAGCTAAAGCATCTCGTAGGGCCTCTAGGCCATAAAAGACCGGATGATACTCGTCTTCTTCCAGGGTAAAATCCAGCAGAATTGCCTGGTCGTAAAGCCCCTTAAAGGTGTCCTGAATTGAGCGAAAGGCCCGATTAAGTTCCTC
The DNA here is from genome assembly GCA_012033335.1 of Oscillatoriales cyanobacterium RM2_1_1. Classification (GTDB taxonomy): domain Bacteria; phylum Cyanobacteriota; class Cyanobacteriia; order Cyanobacteriales; family Microcoleaceae; genus JBHJGO01. The sequence continues at coordinate 37,000 of JAAURB010000046.1, read as the reverse complement.
CAACTGTGGTGGATAGGGAGGATGGTCGGTGACTTCTGCCGGATAAAGTTCGTGGAGACAGGTTACCGCCAGCAAGCAGGGAATAGCGGGGCATTGACGGCGTAGATCCTGGGCAATCTGGCTCAGGGTATCGGTGGCGAAGTCGTTGATTTTGACCGTCAGGATCAAAATTCTGGCGCGATCGCTGACTTGCTGCAATTCTCCGAGAAGCTCTGCAATTAAAGCTTCCGGATCCCGATTGGCATCTCCCAACCCTACGGTATCGGTGAAGATCAACAACGGCAAATCAGCAGAGGGATAGGCGTAGCGTTTAGTATTCTGGGTGTGGGGCCGAAACCCCTGACCAATAATATCCGCTGAAACCCCGGTTAACCCCCGGACAATTGAGCTCTTTCCAGCCTGGGGCTTACCCACCATCAGGGCTTCAGTTGTGGGGAGTTCTGCTCGCACAGTGGCCAGGATTTCAGCAATCTGGTTCTCATCAATCGTGAACCACTTTGTCACTTTTTGAGCAATTTGATCCGTGGGCAGGATTTTCTCAAACAGGGCCTTGGCTTCACTCCAGTTGCCCAAAAGAGCTGCCCGCTGAAATTTTTCAATGGACTCTATTTCAGCAGAGGAGGGGGAAGCGGATTGATCTGAATGAACCGATTCGTTTTTTCCCATAGGAGCACCTTGATTGCGCCTTCATTGCTTTAAAGATAGCAAACGCAGGGAGTTTAAAAACTCATCAGTCATCTGCCGGGCTTGTGCTTCCATGCCCAACTGATCAGCCGCTAGAATGTAGAGCCGCTGGTTGATCAAATACATTCGGCACTCCAGACGCCGGTTATCCTCAATAAAACTGATAGCCCAACCAGGATTACTCTCGAATGTCAGGGGTTGAGTGCTGACCTGTTCCACCGCTGCATTAGCTTGAAATACCGCCTGCATCTGCTGAAACAGAACCTCAGGCTCCCGGATTTGGGCGGAGGTTAATGGCTCGGAATAGGCCACTGCAAATCGAACCGAGGGAGAATCCTGTTCTGTTGCAATCATCTGCAATTCAATATCTCCGAGAGGAATCCTGAAAACATCATTCTCCTGTCGTTGCCAGTCTAGTTGAGCTGTGGCAATGGCTACATCATCCGATAGGGCAATGAGTCTTTCTCCACTCCGGGTGTCCTCAACGGTGAGGATCGGCTGAACTCCCTGAGGTTGACGATTGAGTCGATCCACTTCCCGCTGAAATTGTCTGTCTCCCTCCTCGAAGAACGTAGGTCGATCAGGCCGGAATTGAGCCATTGCCGAGTCTATTGGTACCAGACTGATCCAGCATCCAATCGTCAGGCAGATCCGTTGACCCATAATCTCCGACTCCATTTACATTTTGATCTACATCTCTTTGTGAAACTCTTCTAAGCGATCCATCAAATCTGTAAAACTGCTCGCTGGAATCAGGTCACTCAAGGGAACAGTGAGCTTGCCTCCCCCGAGTTTTACGGGAATTTCCTGGAGTACCTGCTGGACTTGACTCTCCTCTGGAGCGCCTTGTTCCAGAAGGGAATAAACCTGCTCAGCTACAGGAGTATGCAGGCTGGCATCGGCAAGATAAAGCCGCCATTTTGCTACATCAATATAGACATCCTTGCCAATGGCAGCGGCGAGCTTTTCGATATCTGGTGTCAGAGTCATAGGTAAAACCTGAGTAGAAACTTTGAGTAGAAACCTTGAGTAAAAACTTTAAAAATGACAATCTGGGGGAAAATTCCAGTCAAGTCCCCAGAAAAACTGTGAGATTAACTGGGCTGATTGGGTGTTGGGGAAGAGTAATCGGCGATCGCAAAGATATAAATCCCATGACCTAGAAGCATTCCCACCCAAATTCCTGTAATCCAGGGAACCCCAGACCAGGAGATCACTTCGATCTGCCGCAAAAACCATAGCCCTGAGTTGACAGCAGCAAAAGCCGCCACATGAACGGCAAAGGTCATTCGGTCATCTAGTTTGCGATAGTCCGGATCTTGACGATCCGGCTTGCGGGGCCAACGTGGGGGCATTCCTTCTGATTCCTGAGCAACTCCGTCTTTATTCTAGAGGGTGAGGGGGTTTCCAGACCTATTTTTTGAAATTTCTATCCCCCAGGAGAGAGCGCTGGGGCACTGAACACTGATTTTTCAGCGTAGCGACCCTGGGAAGTTTCTCTAGAAAAGCCCCTAGGGATCTGCCTGATAATCTCCAGACTTGCCGCCGGTTTTTGACAGTAATCGAATGGATTCAATCTGGATGGATTTTTCCAGGGCCTTAGCCATGTCATACAGGGTTAAAGCTGCAATGGAGACGGCAGTCAACGCTTCCATTTCCACCCCGGTTTCGGCCTTGGTGATGACTTCGGCCTGAATTTGATACCCGGGTAAGGTCGGATCAGGCATCACCTGAACCTGAACCTGACTCAAGGGTAAGGGATGACAGAGGGGAATCAGGTTAGCCGTTTGCTTGGCGGCCATGATTCCCGCCAGCTTTGCCGTTCCCAGGACATCCCCTTTGGGGGCGTTACCCGCCTCAATGGCAGCAAAGGTACTGGCTGACATCCGGACTTGACCCCGGGCGATCGCCTGTCGTCGGGTAGTGGCTTTGGTAGAGACATCTACCATCTGGGCTTCCCCATGACTGTTGAGATGGCTCAGGGTTGGGGGGGTTTGAGGTTCCATAGGTTAGTGCGGATAGAAAATTTGTCATTTTATCAAACTATGCTATTATTTTAACTTAGGCAATAAAATGCTTGAGCTTGATCTGGGAGCTAATTAGGCCCTATTTGCCAAAAGTTTTAACCAGATTTAGATCTTAAGGGCTTGTAGCTCAGTGGACTAGAGCACGTGGCTACGGACCACGGTGTCGGGGGTTCGAATCCCTCCTAGCCCGTTTTATTCTCCCCTGTCAGTTTCGGGAGATGAAAAATCATCAGGTTTATATTGTACTAGCCCTGAGCAAATCAGGGCTTAGTTTGTGTTTGACTTGATATTTGACCCAATATTTGAGTCTGTAAATTTAGTCAGGATTCAGCTCACGTATCCAGGCGGTAGGCATCTCGGGCCTGACCCGTTGAAAATTTTAGGGAGAGCTTGACTGTTTTGCTCGACTGGAACATGAACACCAACATTCCCAGCAGTGCCAGGACAACATTTAACAGATACATATTGCGGTAGCCAGCTTGCTCTGCGATCCAACCAAAAATCGGCCCGGCTAGGGCAATTCCCAGGTCGAACCCCCCCACACAGAGGGAAAAATATTTGCCCCTTTGGTTAGGAGGGCAGCGATCAGTGATCAAAGCCAGCATGGTAGGGATGACAATTCCAGCGCCGGTTCCCTCCAGGACTGCCGCTGTCAGCAAGATGAATTTATCCTGGGCATTGGCCAGCATTATCATCGACAGTAAATAAAAGCCTAAACCCAGAGTAATAAACAATCCGCGACCATAGCGGTCTGAAGCTCGACCGACAAAAAAGCGAGAACTAAAACTGGCGATCGCCGCCGTGGAATAAAACAACCCGGCATTGAGAGTTAAGCCAGATGCCTGCACATACAACGGCAAAAAGGTCACCAAGGAGCCAAAGATCAACCCCACGCTAAACATGACTAAAGTTGGGGTTCTCAGGGGTGGGCTCGAAAGTAATTTCACATAACTAGTCGTCACCCGCTGCCAGTTGGGACGGGGGGACGGGATTACCTCTAAACCTACCTTGGCCAAAACGGGACGTTCGGGTTCCTGAACTTGGAAGACTCCGATCAGAGCCACCAAGCCCAAGATACTACTGGTGAGAAACAGGGATTGATATCCTGCCATATCCTCAATAAATCCGCCAACGGCAGGGCCAATAGCCATGCCAATGGGGGCTACCAGACCCATGTAACCAATCACCTCCCCCCGGCGATGCACGGGAGCCAGATCGGCCACCAGAGCGCTAAACCCAATGGTAAAAGCTGCCACACTAATCCCATGAAAGGCCCGAATCCCAAACAGGGGAGGAATAGAAGCGACCAGCAAGTAACCCAGAGGAGCTGCCATAGCTACAAATGCACCAATGATCAAGACCAACTTGCGGCCCCTCGAGTCAGCGAGGGGCCCCAGACCAATTCGGGAGGGTAAAAGTCCAATGGCAAAGGCCCCCATCACCCAGCCGATTTGTTGATTTGTACCGCCAATGGATTGGATGTAGAGGGGTAAGGTCGGCATTAAGGTGGTAATGCTTGACCAAAAAAACAATCCAGTTGAAAATAAAATAGCGAGATTGAACCGCTGTCGGAATGTGACTTCAGGAGAACCTGTCAAAACCTCTATCCTTTGTTGCAATTACTTTAGAGATATTTTGTTCGTGGGAATACAGTCCGCTCACTCTCTATTTTGTTGCAAATTGTTAAAATTGACTGGCAAAACTCGCTAGATCAAGCCAGATCACTCTTCAGAAATGGATTTACCATCCGTGGGCCAGCTTTGATCAATATCCTGCAGGATAGTATTCAGATCTCCCCCCTCCATATAGTTGATGATCCCCAACCAGAAACTTTCAGTTCCCACGGTGCCGGGCATCATATCAGAACCATCGAACCGAATCACATCCGCATTGCGGAGAATCTCAGCCTGTTTGCGACTCACCGGATCGGGATAGGCGGATAGATCAACTTGAGTATTGGGAGACAGATACCCGCCAAGACTGGCCCAAATCTCATGGGGCGTAACCGTTGTCATGTACTGAACTAGCTTGCGAGCCGCTGGAGTGTCATTGAACATGGCGATCATATCGCCTCCGATGAGAATCGGTGTACCAAACTCTGGTCGAATGGGAGGAAGCAAAAATACATCAACATCTTTCCCCAAAACTACACCCTGAGGAAAAAAATTGCTGATAAAACTGGCTTGACGATGCAAATAGCAACCCGGAGGATCCGTGAATAGCCCATTGGGAGAATCACTAAACGGGGTATTGAGCACTCCAATGGTTCCCCCGACCACCAATTTTGGATCCAGGGCAATCTGACCAAACTGCTTAAAGGCTGATCGAACTGGGGCGCTATCGAATGGAATCTGATGTTTGACCCACTGGTCATAGACCTTGGGGCCAGCAGTCCTTAACAGAATATCCTCAATCCAATCCGTACCTACCCATCCCGTTGCATCACCACTTTCCATCCCTAAACACCAGGGTACGTTGCCATCTGCCACGATTTGATTGGAGAGGGCTTTCAGGTCGTCCCAGGTTTTAGGAATCTGATATCCTGCCGCTTGGAAGGCTTTTGGGCTATACCAGACCAGGCTTTTGATGGAAACCCGATACCAAATCCCGTAGACTTTTTGATCGACAGTACCCAGGTCAATCCAGCTTGAACCATAGCTTTGCTGCAGTTGAGATAGATCGATAAACCGATCCAGCGGAACCAACAACCCCCGGCGGGCAAAGTCTGCCATCAGCCCCGGTTGGGGAAACATGACAACATCTGGCTTATGGCCACTCTCAACTCGCACGGGTAATAGGGTTGTAAAGGCTTCCGTTCCCTGGTAAATCACCTCAATCCCTGTGGCTTCTACAAATGGCGCTAAGGCAGCTTCTAGTCTCTGTTGCTGTTCACCGGTGATCGCCCCCAAGATCGTGACCGTGTTAGCGGCGGAAGGGGTATCGAGCTTTGCCGGGGCTTTCGGGCTGGGTTGCAGATTTGTCGGCTCTGTGGAAGTAGGTCTGAAGCTACAGGCTCCAAGCAACACAACTAATCCCGTCGTCAGACAAAGTCCTAGACTACGGAATCGGTTGCAAGTATATCCCCGGTGTTCAGTATCATCCGGGAGCAGCCAGAACTTGGGAAACGACATTTACAGTTCCTCCTGACTAGACTTTAGCCATTCAGGGGGTAAACAGCAACAAAAAACACCGCACTCGTGAGAGAGCGGTGCATAGGGGGTGTTATGGGTGTTACATCTATAAAAATAACAGAAACTGATCCGATCACAAGCTACAGGATGTGCAACTTGTGAAATTGTCACAAAATTGTCACAGGTTACTCGTCCTCATTGCCAATAAAAAACACCGCATCTCGTGTGAGAGCGGTGCATAGGGGGTGTTATGGGTGTTATGACTATAAAGATAGCAAACAATGCAGCCGATTTTGATGACACCGTGTGATAGTCACATAACTGTCACAAGTTCTGGCGAATAGTTGAGACTTAAGTAGATCCTGGCCCACGCGCCCCAATGGTGTCAGAGTAGTGACCAGAATAATCAGGCCAAGACGACCATCAAAATAATTGCCAGAATAATTGCCAGAATATAAACTGGCCTGTCTTTTGAGGGACTAATTATGACCTTCAGCTTGTTTGATCTGTTCTGGATTGTTCTCCTGGTTACTTCAATTCAGCCGATTTTACAGAAACGTAGTCTGGAGGCTCGGCGTGTCCAGGCTATTCAGGAGTTTGAGCGCAAACGTCAGAGTCGGGTGATTCTTTTGATTCATCGTCAAGAATCAATTAGTTTGTTTGGGATTCCCCTATCTCGCTACATCAGTATTGAGGACTCTGAGCAAATCCTCCGGGCAATCCGACTCACGCCTCCAGATGTCCCAATCGATTTAATTCTCCACACCCCGGGGGCTTAGTCCTAGCCACCGAACAAATTGCCCGGGCTTTAATTCGGCATCATGCCAAAGTTACGGTGTTTGTCCCCCACTATGCCATGAGTGGCGGCACCATGCTAGCCCTGGCAGCGGATGAGATTGTCATGGATGAGAATGCTGTTCTGGGGCCTGTAGATCCCCAACTGGGGAACTTTCCCGCCGCTAGTATCTTGAAAGTTCTGGAAGACAAACCGATTGGCGAGATTGACGATCAGACGTTGATTATGGCGGATATCTCCCGCAAGGCCATTGGCCAGGTACAACGATTTGTCCGAACCCTGCTGGAAGATAATGTTCCTGGGCCAAAAATTGCTCTGGATAAGATTGATGGGGTGATCGAAGCCTTAACCACGGGTCGAATTACCCACGATTGCCCAATCACCATTGAAGAAGCTCTATCCCTGGGATTGCCTGCGATCGCGGGTTGCCCACGTCAATTTACTATCTGATGGATCTCTATCCCCAATCCACCGGGGGAAAACCCACTGTGCAGTATATTCCTATGCCCTATAGCCGCCCCCTACCTACACCAAAGGGCCAGGGAACGAGGAGTGCTACCCCAAAGCGTTAAACTGGATTCCGTAGATCAATCCTCAATTCACCTTTCGGAGTCAAGCCCATGTCAGATTTGAATCAATCTCTCACTTACCCTCAGACCCACCAGGGAGATGATGTCGAAAACTACCACGGCACAGAGATTGCTGACCCCTATCGCTGGCTAGAAGATAGCAATTCCCAGGAGACCCAGACCTGGGTCGAGGCCCAAAATCAGGTGACATTTGCCTATCTCCAGGATATTCCAGTGCGATCGCCCTTGAAGCAGCGGTTGACCAAGCTGTGGGATTTTGAGAAATACAGCATTCCTTTCAAGCAGGGTAATCAACAGGACGAGTCTACCCAGCGCTATTTTTACTTCAAAAATGACGGCCTGCAAAATCAGAGCGTTCTCTATGTATTGGATAATCTGGAGGCTGAACCGGATATTCTGCTGGATCCAAATACTTTGTCTGAAGACGGCACAGTGGCCCTTTCTGGTATGGCCATCAGTGAAGACGGCAACTTCATGGCTTACGGCTTGTCCAGTTCCGGTTCAGATTGGCAGGAATGGAAAGTTCGAGAGATCAACACCAAAGCGGATCTACAGGATCATCTTAAATGGCTGAAGTTTTCTGGGGCATCCTGGACTCACGACCACAAAGGATTCTTTTACAGTCGCTACGATGAACCCCAAGCCGATACTCAATTTGAAGATGCCAACTACTACCAAAAGCTGTTTTATCATCGGCTGGGAACCCCACAATCCGAGGATCAATTAATCTATGAACGCCCAGATCACAAGGAATGGGGCTTCAATGGCGGAGTCACTGAGGATGGTAAATTTTTGATTATTTCAGTTTGGCAGGGTACAGATCCTCGGAACTTGATTTTCTACCAGGATTTAACCCAGCCCAACTCCTCCGTCATCGAATTAATTCAGGAATTTGAGGCAGAGTACAGTTTTATTGACCGCGAGGGAGATTGGTTCTGGCTGCAAACTGACCTAAATGCCCCTCGGGGAAAAGTGATTGGCATCAACTTTAAAACTGAGGAACGCACTGAAATTATTCCCGAGGCAGTGGAAACTCTCCAGGGCATTAGCCTTCTCAATCATCAGTTTGTTGTTTCCTACCTCAAGGATGCCCGGACTCAAATTAAAATCTTTGACTTGGAAGGAATGTTTGTCCGGGAGGTTGAGTTACCGGGGATTGGTTCGGCAGGTGGCTTTGATGGCAAGCGTTCGGACACGGAAACCTTCTATGCCTACACCAGTTTCACGACCCCAACTACGATTTATCGCTACAACATGGCCACGGGATCAAGCACCCTCTATCGTCAACCTCAGGTAGATTTTGACCCTAGGGACTATGAAACTCGGCAGGTATTTTATACCAGCCAAGACGGAACTCAGGTTCCTATGTTTATCACCCATAAAACAGGTCTGGTGCTGGATGGCAGTAATCCCACCATTCTTTACGGATATGGGGGGTTTGGCATTTCCCTGACTCCGAGTTTTTCGATTAGCAGGATTGTCTGGCTAGAAATGGGAGGGGTTTACGCCATTCCGAACCTGCGAGGCGGTGGAGAATATGGGGAGGATTGGCATCAAGCTGGCACCAAGCTGAATAAACAAAATGTCTTTGATGACTTTATCGCCGCCGCAGAATGGCTGATTGCAAACCAGTACACCTCCAGTCAAAAGCTGGCAATTTCGGGGGGAAGCAACGGCGGATTACTAGTGGGAGCCTGTATGACCCAGCGCCCGGATTTATTTGGGGCAGCCCTACCGGCGGTGGGGGTGATGGATATGTTACGGTTTCACAAATTTACGATTGGTTGGGCCTGGTGTCCTGAATATGGCTCCCCGGAAAATCCTGAGGAGTTTCCAGTACTGCACGGTTATTCTCCCCTACACAATCTCAAACCCGGCACGGCTTATCCTGCTACCCTAATTACCACCGCCGACCATGATGATCGGGTGGTTCCGGCCCATAGTTTTAAGTTTATCTCTGCCTTGCAGGCTGCCCATCAGGGGAATCATCCCGTATTGATTCGGATTGAGACGAAAGCTGGACATGGGGCCGGAAAACCTACAGCAAAAATTATTGAAGAGTTGGCGGATGGCTTTGCTTTCTTAATCAAAGTGTTTGAGATGAATCCTGATTTGCCCTAGACGGGGCCTAAATGGAGGCAGTTACCTGAAGGGACTTGAGGGGGGAAGGGCCCTATGATCAACCTGAACCAACATACCCTATAATGCTGAGGCAGATTTTTCAAAACCAGGTTGCTTAATAGGTTTTTGCCGATTTCTGACGATTTACTGGAGTGATTGAACCCGTACGGATAGGTAGATCTGACAGGTAAGTTTGGGGCGAATTGGGCGGGTTCTTCCATGGTTTGTATCGGTAATCTGCGATCAATGATGAACAGTCGGGATTCAATCCTAAACCCCAACCCCGGTGGTCAGTCCATTCGATCATCGGGATTTACCAGATTGGGCTGAGTTCTGGAGCTTATCAGCTCAAACAAGCCTGAACGGTGAATGTCTTTGGTGAATTTCTCTAAAGTAAATACTCTTGAAGCAAAGACTTTCAATCGGAATATATTACCGATAGCCTTTTAAACCCCATCCTCTTGAATTTAACGTTAGCCATGATGAATGTTAATAATCCTGAGTCCCCCGACTATCTCCAACCGACTCCCCAACCCGATCCCCCATTCACCCCCCCGCCCAATCCTCAACCGATTCCCCCTGAACCGATGATTCCTGATGTTGATCCAGCCCCTCCAGCCAATCCCGATGGCTTGGTCAATCGAGAGGATATTTTGGCCCGGGCAGAGGATCGACGTAATCTCTGCCGGATTATGAGCTGGGCCCATATTTATATTTCAGTCCGCTGGTCAAACACCAATCTGTATATCGGTATTCCCAGTACCATATTTGCCGCGATCGCCAGTGTTCAGGCCATTTCGGATTTAGGCAGTGGAGATGTTTCCCTTAAGGTGTTACAGATTATTTTCTCAGTGATTGTGGCAGGTTTAGCGCCCCTGTTGACCTTCCTAAATCCCAGCGAAAAGGCTGGAATTCACAAGATGACCTCTCGGGTTTATGAGCAACTAGCGGATCGCTATGACGCGTTTATTCTCAGATGCCAGCTAGAACCCCGGTCGATCCAGGAGGAACTCAATGAATTAGTCGCCATCAACCAGGAATATGTCGAAGCGAAAAAGCCCCTGCCGGTTACTCCAGAATGGGCCTATCAGAAGGCTAGATCTGCTGCCGATCAGCAAGGACTTGTGGCTCCAATGGCAACCAAGCATCACAGTGATTGATCCTCCTGCGTCAATAGAGTAGAACAGCCGTCTTGGCTATTTCCCTGCAGGTCAGTTTCCCCCGGCTTTAAGCTACAACTGAAAAATGTTCAAGGAATAGTCTTAAAGTTAGATGGGTTTATGCAAGCCGATTTAGAAGCACTAGAATTAACTCCAGGAGAACTTCGGCACCTGAGCGGTATTCCCATGAGTCGCTGCTATCGTCCCGCCACCCGCCAGAAATTAGTCTGGGAAATCGCCCAAGTCATTATTGTTGGGGGAATGATTTTTCTCAGCTACACTATCTTGGCTCTGGTTGTCCCCAGTTATTCCAGGATTCTATGGCTGATTCATCTAGGTCTGGCCCTGGGCCTGATTGTAGACGATGCCCTGAAGATTTTGATCACCCTCAAACACCGCAACTTGATCCGGATTTTTGAGGATGTAGAGCGCTACAATGCTACGATCAAAGCCGTAGATATCTACGATAAGGTAGCGTCAGTACCGGGTAATCCGCCTCAGTTGTATCATCGAGCAGACATTATCAAAGCGTTGCAACTCCTCCGGGAGGATTTAGTCCGAGCGTTGGAAACTGAGGCCATCTTCAGAAAGAACCGCCGATTTTTGCGGGAACATCAAGATTTATTTGCGACCAACTTAACCGCTCTAACCGCTCTACAAATCAGCGATCGCTCCACCAACCATGGCCGTCTCCTGAATGAAGCCCTCCAGGTTGCCACCAACCTTCAGGCAGAAGCCGAAAAGCTGCAAACCCATCTTCCCCCCGCTTGACCGATTCAATCCTATGCTACTTTTACAATTCAGTACCTCCCATTACTGTCGCAAAGCTCGTCTGGCTCTGGCCTACAAAAAAATCCCCTATCGAGTGGAGAATTTGACACCGGGGCTGCATATTCTCAAGCTCAAACCCCTAACTGGACTGACAACGGTTCCAGTGCTCCTGCCAGAACTGGGAAATGATCCAGGGGCGATCGCCGATTCCAGTCAGATTTTCAAATTTCTCGATCAGCATTGCCCCAATCTACCCTTGCTGCCCCAGGATCCGGAACTTCAAACCCAAGCCTTGATGTTAGAGGACTGGCTAGATGAAAGCATTGGCACAGCGACTCGATTTGTCTACTACCACTTCAGAGCCCATGAGGGCAAGTCTATCGATCCTTCCTGGTCAAGTCAGGCGGTGATTCAGGTGGTTCGTCGTCAGTATGGAATTAATGTGGCCACTGTTGAGTTGGCAGAGGGCCGTCTGGCGATCGCCCTAGAACACTTGAAAACCTGGCAACATCAAGCCTACCTAGTGGGCAACCAGCTCACGGTAGCTGACCTGACGGCGGCAGCGCTCCTCAGTCCCCTAGCGTTGATTCCTTACTATCGCCAGAGTGAACCCTGGCTATTTGCGGCCCTGATCCGCATCCATCAAGCCTGTGGGGAAGCCCTGCCTCCTGGATTGTCATAAGAATTATCCCAGGGCAAATTTCAAATTTCTATTCCCTATTGCCCCCCCCATTTGTATACTTGTGTTAACGATTTGGCTATGGGTAAAGTTGATCCCTTAAATTTTTCAGGCCAGTTTGCACCAGTTTAGTTCTCAAAGAAGAGGGCAGGTGTTTCAATTTTGTTTATAGATATAGATGTAACAGCAAAAATTAGGCGCAAACATTCAAACCAAAAATTTAAACTATAAACTCAAGCGCAAACGTTAAGCGCAAAAATTAGGCACAAACGTTCAAACCAAAAACTTAAACTGAAAACTCAGACTAAAAACTCAAAGTAATCCAACCTGGCTTTTTAATAGTAATCTTTTGTAGTAAGGCATTTAAGACCCTATGACCACCATTGCAGTTGACCAGATTGATCGGATTGTTTGGAATCATCATCAAGATCCCTTTGAAATTCTTGGCCCTCATCCAATCGAGCAGAACGGTAAGACTCAATGGGTTGTCCGAGCTTACTTACCCAACGCCGAGGCCGCCTGGGTTTTGATACCAGAGCTACGGGAAGAGTATCCCATGGAATCCGTCCATAACCCCCACTTTTTTGAATGCGTTTTGGACAAATCTGAATTGAGTAACTATCAGCTTAAAGTCAAGGAAGGAGACCATGAACGGGTGATTTATGATCCCTATGCGTTTCGTTCTCCTAAGCTGACTGACTTTGATGTGCATCTGTTCTCTGAGGGCAACCATCACCGGATCTATGAAAAGCTGGGGGCCCATCCCATGACCCTGGAGGGAGTCAGTGGGGTTTATTTTGCTCTCTGGGCTCCCAATGCCCGAAACGTCTCTATCCTAGGTGATTTCAACTATTGGGATGGCCGTAAGCATCAGATGCGGAAATTTGGCAATGGGGTTTGGGAACTATTTATTCCAGAAGTCAAGGTGGGCGATCGCTACAAATACGAAGTCAAAAACTGGGAAGGTCACATTTATGAAAAGTCTGATCCCTACGGTTTCTTTCAAGAAGTCCGCCCTAAAACCGCCTCTATTGTTGCAGATTTAGATACTTACCAATGGCATGATCAAGATTGGATGGAGCACCGTCGTGATCAGAATCACCTGGCACAGCCGATTTCGGTCTATGAATGCCATCTTGGATCCTGGAACCATGACGCGATGGCCAATCCCCATAGATTAGCAGATGGCACCCTGGAGACCCCAGTCCAAACCTGTGAGCTTGACCCCGGAGCCCGCTATCTGACTTACCGGGAATTGGCGGACAAGCTAATTCCCTACGTTAAAGATCTGGGCTTCACCCATATTGAACTGTTGCCCATAGCTGAATATCCCTTTGATGGCTCCTGGGGTTATCAGGTAACCGGTTACTATGCCCCTACTTCTCGGTTTGGCACGCCAGAGGACTTCATGTACTTTGTGGATCAATGCCATGCCCAGGAGATTGGGGTGATCGTGGATTGGGTTCCCGGTCACTTTCCCAAGGATGGCCATGGTTTGGCCTTTTTCGATGGCACTCACCTCTATGAATATGCTGACCCTCGAATTGGAGAGCATAAGGGTTGGGGAACCCTGGTGTTTGACTACGGACGCAATGAAGTTCGCAACTTCCTGGTGTCCAACGCCCTGTTCTGGTTTGATAAGTACCATATCGATGGAATTCGGGTAGATGCCGTTGCCTCGATTATCTACCGCAATTATTGTCGGGAGGATGGGGAATGGACAGCCAACCAATACGGAGGCTGCGAACACATCGAAGGGGCTGACTTCCTCCGGCAGACCCACCATGTCCTGTTCAGCTATTATCCCGGAGCCCTCTCCATTGCTGAAGAATCCACCTCCTGGCCCATGGTGTCCTGGCCCACCTATGTGGGAGGCTTGGGATTCAATCTCAAGTGGAATATGGGCTGGATGCACGACATGCTGGACTACTTCCACATGGATCCCTGGTTCCGCCAGTTCCATCAGAACAATATTACCTTCAGTATTTGGTATCATCACAGCGAGAATTTCATGTTGGCTCTCTCCCATGATGAGGTTGTCCATGGTAAGAGTCATATTCTGGGGAAAATGCCCGGAGATGAGTGGCAGAAATTTGCCAATGTCCGCTGTCTATTCACCTATATGTTTGCCCATCCAGGTAAGAAAACCATCTTTATGGGAATGGAACTGGCCCAGTGGAAGGAATGGAATAATTGGGGAACATTACAGTGGGAACTCTTGAATTTTCCAGCTCACCAGGGAATTCAGCGGCTTTTCCAGGATTTGCATCGGTTGTATAAGGCTCAACCCGCCCTCTATGAGAGGGATTTTTCTGAAGAGGGCTTCCAGTGGATTGATTGCAGTGACAGTAGCCATAGTGTGGCTGCTTTTATCCGGCGGGCCAAGGATACGGATGATTTTCTGGCTATCATCTGCAACTTCACACCTCAACCCCATAGCCACTATCGGATTGGGGTGCCGGAACCGGGCTTCTATACGGAAGTATTCAACAGTGATGCCAGTGAGTATGGGGGCAGCAATATGGGCAATCTAGGGGGCAAGTGGACAGAGGAATGGTGGATGCACAACTATGCCCAATCCCTGGATTTATGTCTGCCCCCTCTCGGGGTGTTGATGTTCAAGTTGGATCAGGCCAAAACCGCCGAGGTTTTCGGTATCAAGCCTGGTTAAAAGCAGAACGCTCCAGACAGCCCACTCCAGACCCATCCTCAATGATTGTACCGATCCTCTAACCAGGCTCGCAACGCCATCTCTGAGTCAAATGAGAGTGTCTCCGCCGTCTGGGGATCGTAGACATGCCAGACCTGAGTCTGGTCAGACCCTTGAGTTTGCCAAATTTTGGGCTCTGCCCCGGTTAATAATAACCGGGGCAGAGCCCCAATTAAACCTCCAAGTCCGCCAGCTAAACTCAACTCAAAGGACTCGGATCCTAGTCTGGGATTGGGCTGGGAGAACTCAAAGCCTAGAGGAAAAGCAGAAGTCGGAGTGATTTTCATCGGAGCTACCTTGCCGTTGCATAACCTGATCTAGACCGATCATGCCCGATTCTGGCCTTGCCAACCAGATGCAATCGAGCTAGATTGTGATGGTAACAGTTTGAAATAGCCAAACTGTTATGTGTTCAGGTCTAGATTTCGCCATGAGTGTTAAATTCCTGGAATCTGATGAAAAAGTCAATCTCTATGAGCAAGTTGCCCATCGCGTTCAGTGCTTGATTGAGGAGGGAACTCTGCAACCGGGGGATCGGATTCCCTCTGTGCGGAAAATGCACCAACAGATGAATGTCAGCATCTCAACGGTCTTAGAAGCGTATCGGCTCTTGGAAGATCGAGGACTAATCGGGGCCCGTCCCCAGTCAGGTTATTACGTCAAGCGTCAGATTTTGCACCCTCGAGACGAACCAGCACCCTCGGCCCCCCCTCAACTGGCTCGGGAGGTAGATGCCTCCTTATCGGTGCGAATCAATGCCGCCCTTCAAGATCCCCAGGTGATCAAACTCGGAGCCGCTGTTCCCGGGATAGATCTGTTTCCAATAAAAGCCCTGAATCGCCTGATGAGTCAGGTTTTGCGCCAGAATCCCAGATTGTGTCATTCCTATGGGGGGATTCCGGGCTGTGAACCCTTGCGCCATGAAATTGCCCGACGGATGATGGATGCGGGATGTGCGATCGCTCCGGATGAGATTTTGATTACCAACGGCACCTATGAAGCCATTTATCTCTCCCTGCGGGCCATTACCCAACCGGGGGACACCGTTGCCCTGGAATCTCCGGCTTACTATGGAATCCTGGAGATTTTAGAATCCCTGCATCTGAAGGCCCTGGAATTGCCCACCCATCCCCGGGACGGATTATCGCTCCCCGATTTGGAAAATGCCCTAAACCAGGGGAAAGTTGCAGCCTGTCTATTGGTCACCAACTTTAGCAATCCCTTGGGCAGTTGTATGACCGACGAACAGAAGCAACAATTGGTTGGGATTTTAGAAAAATATGACACTCCCTTGATCGAGGATGATATTTACGGAGAACTCTGTTTTCAGGGCAGTCGTCCCAAGGCCGTTAAGGCATTTGATCGCAAAGGATTGGTGATGTACTGTGCGTCCTTTAGTAAAACGCTGTCCCCGGGGTTACGAGTCGGATGGGCGATCGCTGGTCGCTATCAAGCCCGACTGGAGCGGCTTAAATTATTTATTAACCTGGGAACAGCAACCCCCAACCAACTGGTGATTGCTGCGTTCCTGGCCAATGGCGGTTATGATCGGCATCTGCGGCATCTACGACGAGCCTATCAAGAACAGGTGATGCGGATGACCCAGGCTATCTATGAATACTTTCCGGCCACCACCAAGGTGACTCGACCTCAGGGGGGCCATGTGTTGTGGCTGGAGTTGCCTAAACCCTTTGATTCTGGAAAGCTCTACGAAGCCGCCTATCAACATCAGATTAGTATTGCCCCCGGCTCAATGTTTTCAACAACAGGAGACTATCAAAACTGTTTCCGACTCAACTGCGGTCTCCCCTGGTCGAGTGAAATTCAGCAGGCGATGAAGACGTTGGGAAATTTGGTGAAGCAGCAGGAATGACCTGAATCTTGCCCTGCTGATTGGACTACTGATCAATCAACAGGTCAGGTTAGCATAGGTAAAGCCAATATTTGCCCGCTTGAGGAGAAGTTTCTATGTCACCCTGGCCCGGTTTAGTCACCCTTGCTGCCTTGCTAACCTACTTTATAATTCTGTTTAATATTCTGTTTGATGGGGGTCAAGCTCGGATGAGCTATCAAGTCATGGCTCCCCAAATAACCGGTGATCCCCATATTGCTGGGCGGGTGCTCTATGCCTGGGGTTGTTATCAAGAGGTCAAGCAGCAAATGCCAGGACTTGCAGTCGAAACTCTGGCCAATCTAGCCTTAGTTCTGGATGGATGAACGGTGGGTGATGAACTGGGACTTGATCATGTCAATCTCTGACCAAAAGCTTCAACTTGTATTACCAAATCCTTCCCTGGAAGCCTTAAAAATTGCCCTACTCAAGGCAGAAACCGTAGGTGAATTGGCCGCTCTCATTATCAATCATACCCATGAGGAAATTTTACATACCTACTCTCAACTTCCCCGAAACCAGCAGATCAAAATTCAAGTTCTCTGGTCAGACTATTGATTTTATTGAGTCTCCGGAATTTAGCCCTGAGCCTGAGAGAATCCTATTATAGGGTTTCTCACATCGCTGGAGTGTGGGAGGAGGTGGTGCGGTATCCCACCAACTTCCCAATCCAGACTTGACGGGATTGAAAGTCGCTTCAAGTACAACTTAACCTCTCAAACCATTCATGGCAGACCTTAAGGGATATTCCCCGCCTCCTGAATCTCATAATGTCAAGCCCATAGTTCAAGTAAAATCCCACGGTCGAGAATCGGAATTGATCGAAGCTCCTCTAGGATTTTTTGGCCTTGTGATTGGGATTGCCCTAGCTGTCGCCTTTTTTCTCTTTGGGAATGGGGCTCCCCTGTCCCAAGTTCTAGGTGGCATGACTCTAATTTTGAGTTTAGCAATTTCCTATCGATATCCCTTTATTTCTTTCTGGATATTTTTAATCTATCTACCCTTTACTGGAACGGTTGCGTATTGGGTTGGCGATGATCATTTTAGTTTTCATTTAGCAAAAGATGTCTTTTATTTTCCAGCCCTGGTTGCTTTGATTCAGAGACTCCGAAAAAACCAATTACCAATTATTATTCCGCCCCAACTTGAACTTCCATTAATAGTCCTGACCATCACAACTTTACTCACCTTGGGATTGATGAATGGGATTCAACAACTTCGGGCTGACCCCGATGAATATCCCCTGGCTATGGGGATTTTTGGACTCAAGGTTTTAATCGGCTATATTCCCTTAGTGACCTGTGGGTTTTATCTGATTCAAACCCGTCAGACTCTCTTCTGGTTTGGTCGTGTCCAGGTGATAGTGATTTTGATTTGTTGTGTCCTGGGATTAATCCAGTACTGGTTAGTGATCCAGGGGATTTGCCCTGACAATACAGGTCTACCCGACCATTTATTACTTCGGGCTAATCTTCAGAGAAAATGTTTGGTCGGAGGGGCTTTGGGTTACTTTCCTATAGAAAATTTTATTCGACTTCCAGGAACCTTCGTTTCCCCCTGGCACTGGGCCTGGTTCTTAATTTCTGGTGTATTTTTTAGCTTTGCAACGGCAGCCAGCGATCCGGCTTTGCCATGGCGTTTGCTTGGTTTCTTTACCCTTTCTTTGATTCTGGTGAACTCAATCATTTGTGGGCAGCGAGTGGCTTTATTGGTCGTTCCAGTGATATTAATCATCTTATTAATTGCGGTGAGTCAGGTTTCCTATCCCAGAAGAATTTTAGGGATTGGCTTAGGAATTTTTGGTTTTATTGGGGGGGTGCTAGCCCTGTTTCCTCAGGTTATCATCGAGCGAATTGATAGCTTAATTGCCCGCTGGACAGCCTCCCCTCCCGGAGAATTTGTCACGGGACAAATTCAGTGGATTACTGAAATTCAAGATGGGTTCCTGGGCCATGGTTTGGGTCGAGCCACTAACGCCGTTCGGGGATTGGGGGAAACTCAATTGATTGAAACCTACTTCCCCAAAATTTTTTATGAAATCGGGCCGTTTGGTTTACTAGCATTTTTAGGGGTTGTCACAATCCTGGTGATTCAGGGCTATAAAACCTATCGAAAATTGAGCGATCGCACCTTGAAAAGCTATGCCGTTGTCTTCTGGCTGTTCATTTTTCTGATTAGTTATAATTCCTATTGGTATCCTCTAGATACTGATCCAGTGGCGGTTTATTACTGGTTGACCGCTGGAATTCTATTGAAATTGCCACAGCTTGAGGTAGATCGTTTGTGATTGCTATAGCGCTAATGTTGCCAGATGAAGTCAGCCATCTGAGGATTTTGCTGCATTTCTTCTTGAGGGGATTGAAATAGCACAGAGTACTGCACCAATCCCGCAGACCCCAACCGCCGCGCCACGCGACTGGGAATACCATGGCCATAAACCACATGACCTTCCCCAACAATCACCACCACTTGATAGTCTGGATTGGATTGTAAAAAGTCAGCAATCACCTCTGCCATGGTTTCGTCCCAGAGTACCTGGGCCGCAAAAAAGTTATTGAATTGATCATTAGCTCGGGCTTGACTATCCTGTTTTTGCCCATGGGCTTGGGCATGAACCTGAAAAATCTCAAGCAACATCTGCCAATAGGCAGCGTTATCTGTTTTGATTTCAGCCAGAGGGGGAATGTAGGTTTGATCCTCTGGGGTCAGACTCGCCAACCCTGATTTTGCCACTTTGCGAGTGACCTCCGTGGGGGTGTTGGCCGCTAGCATTGGAAGCTGATGGCGTTGGGCAAATCTCACAATATCCCGGTAGTATTCCCAGGGAAATCCCCAACGGTTTTCATATTCACTGGCCTGGATCAGTTGCGCTTCAGTAATTATTCCCTGGAGATATTGATCTAGCACCGGTTGATAAGGTCGCTGAAACATTTCAAACGCGATCGCGATCCGAGAATTATTGGCGTACAAGGCTTGAATAATTTGCAACTGCCCCTGATGATCGGCAACTTCATCATGGGTCTCTCCCAGGTAGATCACATCCGCTTTTTTGAGGGCAGTCAAAATATCAGCTTGGGTGCTAGAAATCGACGGGGTTGAGAATTCTGCCAAAATGGGAATATCCCCTAAAATTGCCATCCCAGAAACCGGGGAGAGAGTCATTAACCCCAGAAATCCGGAAAAAATCTGCTTTAACACAGTAGTTAACCCAAGCTTTAACACTGCTTTAGCATAATGGATTGAGTTAATGGTTGACAGAGATAGGGGAATCGGTGCCTGAATAGTTAGTTATCCCAATAGCGGTTTAAATAGCTGTCCGGGTCAAGGGCCTCTAATTTTTTGGACTGGTCTACCGTAGATGGAGTGATGGTGAAGTTCCCCCGGAGGGCAGCCAGGAGTTGGGGCTTGACGGCTTTGACCCAAAGATCAAAGTCAAAACTACCTACTTGATCACATTCTGGCCCTTGACTGGAATGGTCTGCCTGATTAAGAGTATTCATGGCTAGGAGGGATTTTAGGCCCAAAAATCACTCCCCCATTGTGCAGCACTGCCCGAAGAAATTCAATCCAGAGGTTCAAGATTTGAATCGAATTGATGCAATCTTAGAAATAGAGTGGCCAGAAGACCGCAGATTGGTTAAGCCCGGAGTTGATCGTTCTATCTTGTAGACATCCTGTTTTAGCAATTCTATGCTTTTTCTCTCAAAACTTTTACCCCTATTTGTCTATCCCTTAGGATTGAGCTGTGTGCTGCTGGTGTTGGCCCTGATATTCCTCTGGCGATCGCCCTGGAGAGCCGCTTTTGCCATTGGGTTGGCCCTGACTTTACTGTTAGTGGGGGGAAATTTTCAGCTTTCCAATGCCCTAGTGTATTCCCTGGAAAAACAATACATCCCCCCAATTCAAATGCCTGAAGCCGCCGCTATTGTAGTTTTGGGGGGGGGAACAAAACCAGCTACCCCGCCCCGTCCCTGGGTAGATGTATCCGAGGCCGGAGATCGGATTCTCTACGGTTCCCTTCTGTATCGCCAGAACAAAGCCCCCTGGCTCATTCTCAGTGGCGGTCGGATGGATTGGCAGGGAATAGAATCCCCAGAGTCAAACGATATGGCTCAGATTGCTCAGGCCATGGGAGTCCCAGCCTCAGCTATTTTACAGGATCCAACCTCCTTAAATACCTATGAAAATGCGGTGAATGTCAAGCAAATATTGTCGCAAAACAATATTCAGGGGCCAGTTCTACTGGTGACTTCTGCCGTACACATGCCCCGTTCCGTTGCTATTTTTGAACGTCAGGGGATGGAGGTGATTCCAGCACCGACTGATTTTCTCGTGGCTTCAGCAGCGGATCCGGTTGAGAATCCTGGTAATTGGCGGGGTCAGATTTTGAGTATAATTCCTGATGCCGCCGCCCTCCGAGAATTTACCTTGGCCCTGAAAGAATACATCGGCCTAGTAATTTACCGCCTGCGGGGATGGGCCTGAAGGCGATCTGATTTAAGGGTTAGTTTGAGCTATTTTTAACAGATAAGTTTGCTCCAGTTGGGCGAGATCCGTCAACAACTCCCGTAATACCAGGTTCACGCTACCATCAGGCCGTCTGGTCAGATCCCAATGGTCAATTGTTTGATTCAAATCCCCTTCTACAAAGCTTGACCAGAGCTTTTCTTCAATCTGTTCATCGGCTTGATATTCTGCTAAGGTTGGCCCTACGACATCTTGCCACATCAGCTTCATCAGGATAGTGGGTTTGCCCATCTCAATACAAGTGAGAAAGCTATTCAAAATATCAAACAATCGGACAGATTGACGAACTGAAAGGGGAAACAGATAGTCACATCCTTGACGATATTGGCAATAGAAATCAATAAATAAACTCGACGTTGGATCAGAATATTTCGGCTGAAGTTGTTTGACTTGAGCAATTAAATTTCGGGTGGTTTCAGTAATGTCCATAATAAAATGTGATAGATCTCAGGGGATTGGGGGCAGAGTTATTAGCACCCTAGCCTTTAGCAGCCTTGACCTGAAGTTTTTTTAGGATTATTTTTGTTTTTTTGTTGGCGATCGCACCCTGACACAGCGGTTTTCAATCCTGTAAGCTACGGACTGAGGGGGTTGGATTATGAATTCAGGTTCGCCGGAATGGGGGGAGAAATCAGGGGAGATGCCGGTTGGGAGAAGTAGTCCCTGAGGAACTGAAGATAATCCCGCATTTGATTGATAGTTAGGGTAAGGCTGCCGTTGCCCGGGGGCAAATATTCTTCCGCCAGATAGTACTTCCCTTTTTCCGTGAGCCAGACCTCCAGAATCCGACTCTTGGTAGGTTCTAGCCAACCCCGTTTGAGCAGGCTGGGAATCACCCACTCCCGGTCAGAGTCATTCAAGCCCGTCTGTTTGGGGGTGATCTCTCGCTGTTTGTCCCGGCAGGTTCGCAGGGCCTTGAGTTCCTGGGGAGTGATGGGAGTTCCGATGGGATCAAGCCTCAACAGCGACTCCCCCGTGGCAGAAATTTGTAACTTTAGCACCTCTTCCATACAATTCACCAACTGGCGATCACGGAGTTCCCGACAAATGCGATCGCGCTCTAAAGCTGAAGTTTTAGGTTCTGGCTTGATTTCTGTAATGGGCGCTCGGTAATCAGGTTTACTGAGTAAAGCGATGACAAACTTCAACTCTGCAACATCCATTGAGTGAGTCTAGCTCCCTTGATGGAGACAATTTAAAATTGATTGATCTACATCCACCTTATCGGATTTTGACCCGCCCTTGGAGGGTTGAGTTGAAGTCTTTTGGAATTTCGCACCCCATCCCTCAACCCGATCAAATTTCTGATAGCGGAGCGCTCAGACCAAACTCAAACGACGACTGCTGTAGTCCCAGTTCAATATCAAAATATCAAATAATCATCAAGTAATCGTTGTAAGTAGATGGTTGTAATTAATTATCAAACAGAAGGGGGTCTGGGGCACTGCCCCTTCAACCCCCTATATGTATCTTCTAATTAATTGTGCCTAGCTACTTATCGCGATTCCTAATCACGTCAGGTATGGATTTGAGAGATGGCGGCGCGGTATGCCGCCATCTCTCGTACTCCAGCAGCGTTTCCAACGCTGTATATCAATCCCAAATGATTTGTGAAAAAGGGGTTCGGGGGCGTTGCCCCCTTCTTTGACGAAGCCCCCAAACCCCTCTCTAATCTTTTTCATGAATGAGATGGGATCCATTATACTCAGGCTCCCACTGATTCTTTAGCGGCGTACATGACCTCTAGGGTGATTTCATCCATTCCCCGTTCCCGGGCAAATTTCTCCGTATTGCGCTTGACTTTCCCCCGGACAAATCCTGGAACTTTGTTCAGTTCTATTTTGGCTTCCTTGCTCCAATTGAGGCCGGATTCAGCGGAGATACCCTTGTGAATGACTTCTTTGGTATCGTGACCACCGAAGATTTCTAACAGGTGATCTTCCATGCCCAAAGTAAAAGAGTTGTAGACCAAATCAACAATCTGGTTCGCCCCTTCGTATCCAACAAAAGGCCGATACCCCACAGGAAAATTCTGAATGTGAATTGGGGCAGCAATCACGCCGCAGGGAATATCCAATCGCTTGCCCATGTGCCGTTCCATTTGAGTCCCAAAGATAGCAGCAGGTTCGAGTCGGGCGATCGCATCTCCAATTGCTCCATTATCATCGCTGATCAAAATCTCATCACAATATTCCCCCACCTGCTCCCGAAACCAGTCAGCATCGTACTTACAATACGTCCCGGCGAGAACTACTCGAATGCCCATTTCCCGGGCCAGAATCCTGGTCATAGCGGCGGCGTGGGTATTGTCTCCAAATACAACCGCCTTTTTCCCCGTTAAGTTCTGGCAGTCAATCGAGCGGGAGAACCAGGCAGCCTGGGAAACAAATCGGGTTTGATGGTCAATGAATTCTCCGTAATCTACGGCGGCTCCTTGCTGGTTCAACACCTGTTGAATTTTGCGGATACATTGAGCCGTACCGACGATACCCATGGGAGTAATGTCCACATAGGGCATATTAAATTCCCGTTCCAGGTAATGGGCAGACATCAAACCGATTTCCCGATAGGGAACCAGGTTGAACCAGGCTCGGGGAAGATTCTTCAAGTTGTGAACCGAAGCGCCATCGGGAATCAGTTGGTTGACCTCAATGCCCAGCTCCCCCATCAGTTTTTTCAGTTCGGTGCCATCGTGGTTGTTGTGAAAGCCCAGGGTAGACATTCCCAGAATATTGACGGAAGGCTGTTCGGTTTTGCCCTCTGGCAGGGTTCCGTGCTTCCTGGCCTTTTCTAGATAAAACTGAACAATTTGATCAAGGGTGCGATCGGCGGCCTGTAGTTCATTCACTCGATAATGATTGACATCGGCCAATAAAACATCCCCCTTTGCATCGATCTGGGCCCGTTCCACAAAGTTTTCCAAGTCCTCCTGCAGAATACTGGAGGTGCAGGTAGGAGTCAAAACAATCAAATCTGGGGTTTCTTCTTGGTCTTTGCGGAGAATATTATCAACTACCTTTTCCTGGGAACCCCGGGCCAGAACGTTGCGGTCAACCACGCTGGTGGTTACTGGCGTATAGTCCCGCTCTCGTTCTAGCATTGAGCGCATCACGTTAAAATAATCGTCCCCGATTGGAGCATGCATAATGGCATGAACGTTTTTAAAGGAACTGGCAATCCGCAGCGTGCCAATATGAGCCGGGCCTGCATACATCCAATAAGCCAATTTCATAGAATCTTTCTTGAGAACGCTTAGATCTCAGTGTGCCACTGACAAGGTCTATCCCCGATGAATGCAATGATTCTTGACGTTGTTTCATATTCTTTATTGATAGCGATCCTAAATCAGTCGTAAGAAAAGCTAGGGAGAGGTTTGGGGACTTTATCCCCAAGAAGGGGGCGCTGCCCCCTTCTCACAAATCACTTGTGATTGCTACATAACACTCTTTTATCAATCCGGGAAAATACCTGTGATTTCTAAGTTCTAGAACCCTTACCTGAAAGGCAATTACCATTTCATTTTCTATTAAGAAATATGAAATGAATCTAGATTGCTG
The DNA here is from genome assembly GCA_012033335.1 of Oscillatoriales cyanobacterium RM2_1_1. Taxonomy (GTDB): domain Bacteria; phylum Cyanobacteriota; class Cyanobacteriia; order Cyanobacteriales; family Microcoleaceae; genus JBHJGO01. The sequence continues at coordinate 12,356 of JAAURB010000046.1, read as the reverse complement.
AATCCTCTTAGGAATGAGAGTTCTAGCGATCATATTTTCCGACAATGACAAAAGAGAGGTAAAAACATCTAGAACGCAAGGTCAGAATCTCTGAAACTAGACTAAACGCTCCAGGTTGCTAAATAAGCATCGGTGCCTCCAAGGGGATTGGGGTTCAATGCTCCTGGAACCGTAGCCACATTGGGCTGTTCCACAGTGCCAAAGATCACCGCCTGGCCATTTCCCACCGCAAAACTATCCACCCGACCTTTGGATCCATCTCCATCGCTACTGGCCGTCAGGGGTGTCCAGATCCGCCGCACCTGGTAGTCAGGGGTCAGGGTCAAAACCGCCATTTCTCCCAGGGTGTAGTTACCCACGGGTTGGCCATTGATTGTTCGGCCCCCCCGGTTCTCGATGGAGGCTGCTGAGGAACCGCCAATGTAGATATTGCCCACTTCATCCGCTGTAATCGAATTGGGAGAGAAACTGTTGGCGTTGCCATTGGTCAGGCGGGTCACAATAAATTGGCCCTGTTCAATTTTCCCCGTGGCGGCATCCAATCTGGCGTGGAACGTGAAGGATCCACTCCCTGCCCCAGAGAAGTTGTTGAACTGATCCACTTCAACGTTTGTGGCCAGGGGTTGGGTGATATTGTTGCCATCCCGCTGAAAGACATTGTTTCCACCATCGGTGCGGCCCAGGAAATACAACTCGCCATCCGCTCCGAAGGTAATTTGAACCCCCCGGCTGTCCGCCCCCAAATTTTGGCCCGTCACTGCCGAGGCACTAAAGCCCCAGGTTTCCCAGGTTGAATTGAATGAGGCATCAAAGGCCCGGACAAACGGAATTTGCAGGGTACTAGTGGCCTGGGTAAATCCAGTAATAATCACGGCCCCGGTGGTCGGATGAATCGCAATATCAGCCGGACGCACATCCCCTCCCGTCAGTGTGAAGGAACCCAACTCAGTGCCCGTAGCGCTCCATCGGGTAATTCTATCGGTACTTTCTGTCAGGGTGACGACTGTGCCATCATTGGCGATCGCACATCGTCAAAGGTTCCAGGCTGTGACCAGTTGGTTGCTGCCGCCGTTGAATTCAGCACTCGTACCCCAAAAGTACCAACGGTCGCAATGTTGCCATTCTCCCGATCAATATCCAAATCCCGAACTTCTCCCCCCAGTCCTGTGGTGGATAGGGGGGCTGTGTTGCCATTGACCAGACGACGGATTTCCCCGGTGTTATTGAAATTCCCGGCCACCACCAGGGCCTTGTCTACGGGAGAAATTTTAACTGCCGCTGCCGTGTCATTGGCGGCTGTCCCCAGATAAGTGGCCGTCGTCAATGACAAATTACTGGAGGGTTCATTGTCAGCAATATTCAGAATCCCTGAGGATTGAGGGCCCAGGATTGCTCCCCCTGTGGGATTGGTCAGATTCACCGTGACAAACTCTGTGGACTCTAGCAAACTGTCATCCACAATCGGGATTTGCAAAATCTGGGTGGTTTCTCCAGGGGCAAAGTTAACGGCGATTGCCCCATTACTGTAGTCTGCCGGAGCCGTGGCGGTACCACTAGTTTGAGTCAATGTGGCCCCAACCGCTCCAGTCGTGTCCCCCTGGCGAATCACCGTGATCTCAGCCGCAGGAATGCCCTCCTGGGCACTAAAAGTGGTCTGGCCCAAGGCAATCTGAATCGTGTCATTGTCTAGGATGGTAGCCGTTGTTGTGGCTGCACCGAGCGCGGCTCCCCTCGTCGGATTGCTCAGCACCAGATTAAAGGTTTCATCGGTCTCAACCAGGGTATCGTCAATCAAGTTCACACTCACCGTTTTGCTGAGTTCTCCACTGGCAAAATTCACGGTGGTGTTCACCGGGACATAATCACTACCAGGAGTGGCCGTTCCTTCCTGAGTGGCATAGTTCACACTAATGGCCCCGTCGCTCCCGCCAATCCGATTGACAATGAATTGCACCTGCCCAGCATCCTCTTCAACACTGACATTAGCCAAGCTGAATTCTATGATGCCTGGGGTGGGCACGGGGGTTGGGGTAGGAGTGGGAATGGGGGTGGGAGTTGGGGTTGGTTCTGGCCCTGGGGTGGGAGTCGGAGTTGGCTCAGGAGTTCCGCCATCCATGCCTTGGAATTGAAATTGATCCATCGTTAAGCGGTTGGCCTCAACATTCTGCAAAATAGCCAGGAATTCTCCCGTATCACGGCGCTGGATAATCGTATCGTTGGCCAGGTTTCCTGTACCCTGGGTGAGACTCAACTCACTGGGTTTGAGCAAATTCAGCAGCCCCAACACATCGCTACCGATCTCAAAATCAACAATCACATCCGCCGCCACCAGGGTAGCTCCTCCGGTTCCATCGCCGATGAAAATCAGGTCATTGCCTGAACCGCTGGTGATTGTATCGGCTCCGCGATCGCCCAGCAATGTATCATCGCCCAAATCCCCAAATAACTGATCATCACCTGCACCCCCAGCTCCTAGATCATTGTCCTGACCGCCATAGAGAATGTCATTGTCCCCATGGCCCAATAGTTCATCGGAGCCCAGATTGCCAAATAGGACATCGCTGCCCAGGTCACCAAACAAAATATCATTTGCTTTGCCTCCAGCAATTGTATCGTCTCCTTTGCCAGCGTAGAGGCGATCATTTCCCTGATTACCAAATAGTTCATCATTGCCTTGATTTCCCTGGATCAAATCATTGCCTTCCAGACCAAAAATTGTATCGTTTCCGGCGAGGCCAAAAACCAAATCATCAGCAGCCGTGGCTAGGAGAAAATCGGCTTCAACACTTCCCTGCAAGGGAATCATTATTTGCGCGGCCTGAACAAAAGGATCAATTTCTGAGGTTGGCAGGGTTATATTTTCTATTAAAAATCCTGAAGAATTAACAGTAGAATTATCAGATTCGAGGGATAAAGATTGAGATTGGGATTGAGATTCAATTGAAACGATGTCCATGAAGGTTCCCTTAAGGGTTAAAATAATTGCCTGCTTATCTCTTCTTCAACCCTTGTCCTTGGTCAGGATCGGTTTAGTACTGATGAATAAAGTTTTTGTAAGGTTTGTATGGGGTTTATATGAAGTTTGTATGAAGTTTGTACAAGCTTTGCCCGTTAATCTGAGGGGATCGACAAGAGTTTTCAAAAAAAGAGAGATGCTTGAAACATCATGGTTTCCACCTAAATATCCCCAGAAATCTCTATCAAATCTGATGAACAGTCTGTGGGGCAGGCACATTGTCTGCTGGGAAACAGCCGAGATGGCTGTTCCACGGTATTCACACCCCTGACCATATCGGAGGGACTTGACTCAGGGCCTCGCAAAATTGGGAATGCCCCTGGAAGACCCCTTTAACCAGATCTGGTTTGAGGAGCTTCCGCCTTTGCCAGGGTTTACTGTTATAGTTAAAGCTTGATGTCAATTCCCCCAAACTCCATGACTGTAACCGTTTCACCCCAAGCCACATTTCCCTTGACTGCCGTGATTGGCCAGGAAGCGATTAAGTTGGCCCTGCTTCTAGTCGCCGTTGATCCGGGACTGGGAGGAGTGGTGATCGCCGGACGGCGAGGCACAGCCAAATCTGTGATGGCAAGGGCCCTCCATACCTTGTTACCCCCGATTGAGGTGGTCAAGGGGGCGATCGCCAACCTAGAACCAGAAGATCATGCCCCAGAGGCAACCACAGCAGTCATTCCTACCGCTTTCGTGCAAATTCCCTTGGGGGTGACGGAAGATCGACTTCTGGGTTCTGTAGATGTGGAGCAGTCGGTGAACCAGGGGGCAACTATTTTTCAACCGGGTCTATTGGCAACGGCCCATCGTGGCGTGCTCTACGTGGATGAAATCAACCTCCTCGACGACAATATCGCCAATTTATTACTGACGGTACTGACGGAGGGCCGCAATCAAATCGAACGGGAGGGTATTAGCTTTACCCATCCCTGTCGGCCTTTATTTATTGCAACCTACAATCCAGAAGAAGGCCCCCTGCGAGAGCATTTGTTGGATCGAATTGCGATCGCCCTTTCCGCCGACGGGGTATTGAGTCTGGATCAGCGGGTGGCTGCGGTTGACCGGGTCTTGAGCTACGCCCAATCCCCTGAGGCTTTTCTACAGCAGTACACTGAGGAAATTGACAACTTAAAAACCCAAATTTTACTGGCCCGGGAATGGCTCAAAGATGTCACCATTCAATCAGAACAGATTCTCTATCTAGTCCAGGAGGCCATCCGAGGGGGAGTTCGAGGTCACCGGGCCGAACTGTTTGCCGTCAGGGTAGCCAAAGCCGCTGCCGCCCTAGAGGGTCGCACCGAGGTGAACGCCGAAGATCTGCGACGGGCTGTAGAACTGGTGATTGTGCCCCGAGCTCTGTTTGTTGAGCCACCAGAGGATCAACCGCCCCCACCGCCCCCGCCCCCTCAAGATCAGTCCGAATCGGAACCGGAGGAGCCGGAAGAGGAAGATAATTCTGAAACCCCAGAGGACGATCCGACCAATATTCCAGAGGAGTTCATGTTCGATCCAGAAGGAGTGCTTTTGGATGAAAGTGTACTGTATTTTGCCCAGATGGCCAATCGCCAAGGCAAATCCGGGAGTCGGACAATGATTTTCTCCGAGGATCGGGGACGCTATGTGAAGCCGATGCTGCCCAAGGGAAAAGTCAGGCGAATTGCTGTAGATGCGACCCTGAGGGCTGCAGCCCCTTACCAAAAATCCCGGCGATTGCGCTATCCGGATCGGAGCGTAATTGTAGAATCGGGGGACATTCGGGCTAAACGGTTGGCCCGTAAATCAGGTGCCCTGGTTGTATTCGTAGTCGATGCCTCGGGGTCAATGGCCCTGAACCGCATGCAATCTGCTAAGGGAGCCGTAATGCAATTACTCACAGAAGCCTATCAAAGCCGCGATCAGGTGGCTCTGATTCCTTTCCGAGGGGAGCAGGCAGAAGTATTACTGCCCCCCACCCGTTCGATCACGGCGGCCCGACGACGACTAGAGCGGATGCCCTGTGGGGGAGGATCTCCCCTGGCCCATGGTTTGACCCAAGCGGTGCGAGTTGGGGTGAATGCCCGTCAATCTGGAGATATTGGTCAGGTTGTCGTGGTGGCAATTACGGATGGACGGGGCAATATTCCTCTGGCCAGATCCCTGGGCGAACCTATGCTGGAAGGAGAAAAGCCTGATATCAAAGGGGAATTACTAGAAATTGCTGGAAAAATTCGGGGATTGGGGATCAAGCTGTTGGTGATTGATACCGAAAGTAAATTCATTTCCACCGGCTTTGCCAAAGAATTGGCCCAGACCGCTGGCGGACGCTATTATCACCTGCCAAAGGCAACGGATCAGGCGATCGCTTCCATGGCTCAAAATGCCCTGAAAGAAGCGATTGGTTGATTTCTCAATAGTTAATAAAGAACTGGCTCGATTGCTGTTCCCACATAAGTTATTCCAATGCAATATTTTCAATAAATCTATGCCAATTATAAAAGTGGCACAAATTTAAAAGGAGAGCTTTACGGTTCCTTTACATTGATGCTTGGAGAGTTTACAGAGCAAGTCTTGATAGGAGTCTTGATAGAAGTTAAGATCTTGCATATTGGGGGCACATTGTGAGTCGGTATTCTGCTTGGGTTATCTGAGAATTTAGGAGGTGCTATATGTCGGGCCTGAATTCTACCAAATCGCTAGCTCTAAGGGTTTTTAAGTGAATCAAGTTCCAAATTTTTCCACAGTATTATGGTTTTGTGGCTGGGGTTTTACTGCATCTACTTGGACATCATTTACTGGTTCTGTAGAGTATATGCCCTGAGGCATTGTCAGACCAATCAAGTAATTTATTCAGGGTCAATCAGGATTCTTTGAACTGTTTCAACTAGAGTGTTTCAACCAGGGAACTTTACTCTGCTTGACAAGGGTATTTCATGTCAAATGTTTACTTTAGTATTGTGGAGTAGAAGAGTTTTGTTCAACTTGACTCTGTTCTATCTGAAGTTATCCTTTCCCATGGTTTAACAGATGGCAGCAGTTGTATTAAAAGTTATGGGTTCCATGTATATTTACAAAGGGGTCGAATCAGTTTCAAAGTTTGATCAAGACTGACCTAAGCACCAGAGAAATATCTGACGTTTGAGCTGTCCCAACGATTGCAAACTCTCCCAAGGTAGGAATCGCAAGTTCGGTTCTCCAGGTTTCTCAATAACTTTTCTAGGACATTATGTCCTATGCATCAGTTCAGTGCATCATTCTTGCAAAGCAGTTGTAGTTTCTCGAAATTGCAGCCTTCGTAAATGCTTTCCAATTTCTCCATTGACTAAACCAGGGGCAATATCTACTTCTGCACATCCTCGTAATCAGGAGTTTGATTATGAATAACTCAGCGTTTCCACTTGGTACTAATCTCAATGGGATTGCTAATTTTTCACCACAGTATCCCTTCGTTGACTACTTTAAAAGTTCTCGCGACTGGAGTGCTAATGGTAAAGAGAATCAGGTCGAATTTGATCAAGATGGCTGGGTAAAATCCTTGAAAGGAGGAGCGTCTGTCACAACTCTCTTCCCTAATAACAATCTGGGTGAGCAGTTTGTGGTGTCCTACGAGGGACAAGGCACCATTAAATATGGTAGCGGTGCCACTAAAATTGAATCCGCTTCTAAGCCGGGTCGGGATGTGATTCGTGTAGAACCCAACGCAAATGCTCAACTGAGTATTACGGCGACTGACCCCAAGGGCACCGGAGACTATATTCGTGATATTCAGATTGTTCCTAAACAATATGAGAATATCGCCCAGTCTCAAACCTTCAATCCTGACTTTTTAGAGAGCTTGGAAGGATATAAAGTTCTCCGGTTCATGGATTGGATGGGCACTAATGGTTCTGAAGCAGGGAAATGGAACGAGCGAGTAGAACCCGATGATGCCAACTATGTTGGGGAAGGGGTTCCGGTTGAAATCATGGTGGAACTGGCCAATGAGACTGGGATTGACCCCTGGTTTACTATGCCCCATCTGGCCACTGATGAATATGTTCGCAATTTTGCCCAGTCTGTAAAAGACAACCTAGATCCTAAATTAGAGGTCTATGTTGAGTTTTCTAATGAGGTTTGGAATAACTCATTTCAACAAACTCAGTACGCCCGTCAGCAAGGTGAAAAGGAATTTCCAAAGTCAAAATCTCCAGATCGCGCCTGGTTTGGCAAGCGCACCTCGGAAGTCACCCAGATCTGGACGATGTGTTTGGTGCAGGACAAGACAGGGTGATCGGTGTACTGGGTGCAAAGGCCACCAATACTACCACTGCTACCAGTTCCCTGGACGCCATCAAATCCGCTGGGCTTTCCTATGAGGAAGCCGGGATTGATGCGATCGCCATTGCTCCATACTTTGGACTTCCTTTGGCTGAGCAACAGAACATTGCTGCAATTGAAGGTTGGACAAAGAAAGGGACTCAGTTTGCTCTGGATCAACTCTTCAAGGAGATCACTCAGGGTGGGGTATTACCTAAGGGTGACAAAGGGGGATCCATTCACAAGGCTGGGGAATTGATCTCAGACTATGTTGACTTAGCCGAGAAAGAAGGCTTAGATCTGGTGGCCTATGAAGGGGGTCAACACATTGCTCCTCGTCACAATGGCATGGAGAACAACAAGGCTATTGTTGACCTGTTCGTTGCGGCCAATCGCGATCCTCGGATGGGAGCCGTCTACAATCAATATTTTGAACAGTGGGATGACCTCACAGGAGATGGTTTATTTGCTCATTTCAGTGATGTCAGCCCCTACGGTAAGTGGGGGAGTTGGGGCGCTCGCGAGAGTCTCTATCAAAAAAGCTCACCCAAGTATGATGTCATTCAAGACTGGCTGACCAATTCTCAGGGTAGTTCACCGCCTACTTCAACGCCCAATCCTACTCCCAATCCTACTCCTACTCCCACTCCTGAACCCCCCAAAAATTCCGAAGTTTTTGCAGGCAAGCCCATCATTGGAGTCAATCAAAACAAACCCAATCCAGGGGCCGGAGAAAAGGACACCTTGATAGGCAATTCCAATGCCAACCTATTTGTTTTGGGTAATTCTGAGACGGCATTCTATGACGATAACGCTTCTAACTTGGGCAAAAGTTGGGCGGGTCGAGCCACGCTAAAAAACTTTACCCTCGGTGAGGACAGGATTCAGCTCCATGGTTCCGCTGAGGACTATTCGCTGAAAACAATTAATGGTTCGACTCGAATTTTTGAAACCAGTGGGCCCGTGAATGAAGTGATCGGTCTTGTTCCAGGTGGGGTAACTCTCGACTTGAACAACAGTAGTCAGTTTATCTTTGTCTAACACTCTCTCCTTGAATCAGGCCAGTTTGGGGGTGTTGGAGCCTGATTCTAGATAGCTATTCAATGAAACCTGATTATTCCCTGAGACTGTCAGGTTTGACTGGCCCAATGTCAATGGCCCAATGTCAACCTGCATTCTCCTAACCTCAGGCCAGATCCAATACCCATAAAGCTTCTCGGGCTTTTATCACCATAGAAACAGGTGGCGGGGTGCTGCTATCACCTGAAAGCTGAACACTCTCCCAAATATTCTCCAAGCATTTTCCAAAAAGTCTCCAACCAACCGCGCAGAAACGAATGGCGTGCAACTTTCTCAGGGAGCAACTGACCACAAATTGGCCAGAGAACCTCAGCTCTAAGCAATTAACTCTCTAAGCAATTCACTAAGGAGTCTTACGACTAATGGCAAAAATTGTTGGAACCAACGGTAACGATGTCTTAAAGGGCACTTCTGGCAACGACCAGCTCTCTGGTCAGGCTGGAAACGACACCTTAGTTGGAGTCGATCTCAAAAATCCCAATAGTCCGCAAAAAGATCAGCTGATCGGTGGCAGTGGAGCAGATGTTTTTGTCTTGGGAGATGAAACTCAGAGTTACTACAATCTCCAGAACTGGAGTAACATTGCTCGGATTCTGGACTTTTCTGCATCGGAAGGAGATAGGATTCAACTTCACGGAGACCCCGGCGACTATTCTCTGAAAATCAGTGCAGATCAGAAATCCACCCATATCAAATATCAGGGCGACGTGATCGCGGCAGTCAATGGCAAGTTGAATTTAAAGGGCTCTGAATTTAGCTATGTTGGCGGTGACGGGGCCGTTACTCCAATCCCTATTCCTACCCCACCACCAGCTCCAACCCCTACTCCTACTCCTATTCCAACACCAAATCCAACACTTCAACCTGATAACTCTGATAAGCCCAGAGTTATCATTTCAACCGATATTGGTGGCGGCGACGGGGATGATGAACAATCCCTTATTCATGCCCTGTTTTATGGCAATGAGGTGGATTTCAAAGGAATTATTGCTTCCCCATCAGCCGATAGTGATCGTTCTCCCAGTGATGGGCTGAAGGTTGTAGACTCTATCCTTGATGCCTATGCTAAAGACTACAACAACCTGAAGACTTGGGGGGATTTCCCAACGCCCGCTGATCTCGATTCGATCACCTATCTAGGAGCGCCAAAAACACTAGATGAGGGGCAGAGTATTGGGGCTCCAAATCCAGGTGCAGAAGCAATCATTAGTGAGGCAAAAAAGCCTCCCCACAAGATAAATTGCACGTTTTAACCTGGGGATCACCAACCGATGCGGCGATCGCGGTGGCCCGTGATCCATCAATTGCCAAAAACATGATGGTCTACGCCATTGCCGGGAATGGCGGGGCAAATGAAGATGACAAAGCGATGGACATTTTGACGGGAGCAAAAGATCTATTACTCGTTGATTCCAGCTCAACCTTTCGAGGCTCCTATGCCTGGAAATCAAGTAAGTACGGTAATCCTGGCACTTTTCCTGACAAATTTATTGACGGGCGAGATAGCGCCCTAGCGGATCAATTCATCCTCTCAACTGAGCGTCGGGTGGGCGGAGATATTCTCAAAATGGGTGACTCCCCTTCCTTTCTTCCTTTAATTGATCCCTGGTCAGCAAACGATCTTGATCCTTCCAAACCCAGTTGGGGAGGCCAGTATAAATTGGTTTCGGGCACTACAAATAAATACGAGGATCGGGAGGACATGGCAGCAACGACTTATGGCCGCCCTCGAACCTTCGACGGAGCCGGGACTGTGAGCCAATGGGCAGATGAATTCTTAGGGGATTGGGTCGAACGCTTGGGTTGGGCCGAAAATTCCTCCCCTGCCGCTACCGCTAATAACAGTAGTTTATTTTAATGAGGAGATCTATCATGGGAACCAACGGTAACGATGTTTTGAAGGGCACTTCAGGTAATGATAAGTTATTTGGTCAGGCTGGAAACGACACTCTAATTGGAGTCGAGCCCAAAAATCCTAATAGTCCGCAAAAAGATCAGCTGATCGGTGGCAGTGGAGCAGATGTTTTTGTCTTGGGAGATGAAACTCAGAGTTACTACAATCTCCAGAACTGGAGTAACATTGCCCGGATTGTGGACTTTTCTGCATCGGAAGGAGATAGGATTCAACTTCACGGAGACCCCGGCGACTATTCTCTGAAAATCAGTGCAGATCAGAAATCCACCCATATCAAATATCAGGGCGACGTGATCGTGGCAGTCAATGGCAAGTTGAATTTAAAGGACTCTGAATTTAGCTATGTTGACGGTGGAACGGCTCCTATTCCTAGTCCAACACCCAACCCAACACCTACTCCCAGCCCAACTCCATCTCCGGTTCCTGCACCCGTACCAACCCCGTCGGGAAGTATCGGCAAATTCGATATCTTTGAAGCCAATTTCAAAGACGGCAAAGACTACTCCAATCCTTACGGGCAGGTGGATGCTAAAGCCAACTTCACCGGGCCAGACAACAAAACCTATGAAATTCCCCTATTTTGGGATGGGGGGGATGACTGGAAGCTGCGATTCTCACCGGAGGTGACGGGGAAGTGGACATACACCATTAGCTCTAACGATTCTGCCCTCAATGGCAAGTCTGGGTCATTTAACGTGACCAACTCGTCTAACAAAGGTGGCATTGAACCCGATCCCCAACACCCAACCCATTTTCAATACGAAAATGGCTCCAATTACTATTTACTCGGGGATACCCAATGGCGACTAGGCAATTCTGATCCGGCTGAGAATTTAAATAGAAATACAGTCTTCGACTATATTGACACCAGGGCCAAGCAAGGATTTACCTATATCCATGCAGCCATGAGCAATTTTGAAGACTGGACGCGCAGCAATGAAGGAGGAATTCCCTGGACGGGGGATCCAGGTGAAAAGGTGAATCCTGGTTTCTTCCAGGAACTCGACCAGCGAGTGGAATACGCCAACAGCAAAGGAATCACCCTAGGATTCATGCTGAACTGGTCACAAAGTTGGGCTGAAAATTTTGATACCCAACAGGAACGACTGGATTTCGCAGAATACATTACAGCCCGGTACAGTGCTGACAATGTAGTGTTCCTAGTTTCTGGAGAGTTCAATGAGGAGCTCACCCCTGATATCTATAGCCAGATTGGAAAAACGATTGCGGCCAACGACCCCCATGACCGGATGATTGGAATTCATGCAACCGGTTCGGTTAGTCGGTTTGCCAAAGAAGATTGGATGAGCTTTGGGGACTATTTGCAGACCTACAGCAGCTACCACGACAAGGTTGAAGCTGGACTGAAGTATGACAAGCCCGTTGTCAATTCTGAATATGGCTATTATCTTGCCAACCGTCAAAATGCTGATTGGGTTGGCAAAGATGCCCTGACAGGGATTCGCAATGCCACCTGGGACAGTGTGATGGCGGGAGGATATGTCGTGACGGGGATTGGCAGCGTTTGGGGGGCCGGCTTGAAAACCGACGGGCCATTCAATCCCAACAACCCGATTTATGACGACTGGGAAGAAGATCTTCTGAATGTTAAAAAACTGTTTACCTCTGTAGATTGGCAATCCCTGGATCCCCACGATGAATTGATTAGTGGCCCAGGTACAGAATATCTCTTGGCGGATCTGGGGGATACTTATGTTGCCTATGTTCGGGGTAATGGCGGTGCCTATTCCTTGAACCTAGGCAACTCCACTCAGAGCCAGAAAACCTTTGATATCGATCTCTATGACCCCCGAACCGGAAACTTCAAGGACTATGGAACGACTTCAGGTAAAGCTACGGTCACGCTGGATCCACCAGATGCCCAGGATTGGGTGTTTGTCTTGACCAGCAGATAGGGTGATTTCTAGCTGTCAGATCTTTTAAGGATTCATTCCCGGCGTTGCTGAATGATGCAATGAATCATTGCGGAATCGGGACATCCCAGAATTTGAGGTAATGAAGTAGCAACCGAATCGAGTGCTTCAGCATTTCTACGGATTTGGAATAACAGAGCGTCTT
>JAAURB010000045.1 GCA_012033335.1 Oscillatoriales cyanobacterium RM2_1_1 | reverse complement strand
TTCCTGGGGCAAAGCCCCCAAGACCCCCTTCTATTTGATAATTAATTACAACCATCTACTTATTCACTAAATTCTAGACTGGCAAAGTTTACAATATACAGAGAAATCATCTGATTCAGTAGCTTGATGCAATGAACTATAGCGATTCCTAATCACGTAAGGTACAGATTTGAGAGGTAGCGGCGCAGTGCGCCGCTACCTCTTGTCCTCTAGCAGTGTTGGAAACGCTGTAGATGATTGATGGGGAAGTGAAGGGGGCAGTGCCTTCCTCCTGGGACAAAGCCCCAGCCCCTGCCATTCAACAATTAACTATAACCACCTACTGACATGTCATTGAAGATTGATCTGGGAGTTTTGAATTCATGACGCTACTTAGAGTATCCCAACAGCAACTCAATCTTTTATCGACCTGTCCCCGTAAGTTTCAGCATACTTATCTAGAGCAATTGACTGCTCCCGTTTCCCCGGAAGAAGAGGTTCGTTCGGATTGGGGAAGCCAATTTCACCTGTTGATGCAACAGCGAGAAATGGGCTTGCCGATTGATATTCTGCTCGAAACCGATCCGGAGTTAAAGCAGTGTCTTCATGAATTTCTGCAGGCCGCACCAGAACTTTTTCCAGCAGATAAATCTTCGGATTTTAGCTTCCGAGATCCTGAACATCAGCGGACATTCAAGTTTGAGAATTGTCTGTTGACGGTAGTCTATGATTTGTTAATTGCTCAGGAAAATCTAGCCAGAATTCTCGATTGGAAGACCTATCCTCGCCCCAAAAATCGTCACTATCTTGCCCAAAATTGGCAAACTCGTCTGTATCTCTATAGTCTGGTGGAAACCAGTGATTATGCCCCCGAACAGGTATCGATGACCTATTGGTTTGTGCGGCCCAATTCAGGGGAGCCTCCAGCTTCTATCACATTTCACTACAGCCATCAATCCCATCAAAAAAACCGTGAGGATTTGGCCGAATTACTTCAACAACTGGAAGGCTATCTTGAAAATTATGCCCAGGGTCAAGCCCTACCGCAAATCAGTGTAACCCAGGGATTATGCCAGTCCTGTCAGTTTTCCTGGCGTTGTCAGCGAACGGATCAACCCAAAGATTCCCCCGCAATTGTTCTGAATTCCTTGCCAGATCTCGATAGGATTAAAGAAGTGTCAATCTGATACTTCATGACTAAAATTGCTTACTTTCAATGTCCCACGGGAATTGCTGGAGATATGTGCCTGGGGGCATTGGTTCATGGCGGTGTCCCCCTGGAATACTTGAGAGACCAACTCAGCCACCTAGGTATTGCCCACGAATATCAACTCAGGGCTGAAACCGTTCATCGCCATGGTCAGCAAGCCACTAAAGTTCATATTGAGCTGGTCTCTGAAACCCATCACTCAATGGATGACTCTAAAGCGGATCAGACCTCTGCAGTTGCCGCTGAGTCTCATTCTCATCCCCATTCGGGCTCAACCGTTCGCCATCTGCCGGATATTGAACAGTTAATCCTTCAGGCTCAACTCCCTCAACGGGCTGAAACCTGGAGCTTGGCGATATTTCGGCGACTGGCCCAGGCTGAGGCAACGGTTCATGGGATTCCCCCAGAGACAGTTCACTTTCATGAAGTGGGGGCTACGGATGCGATTGTAGATATTGTGGGAACTTGCCTGGGACTGGATTGGTTGGGGATTGACCAGATTTACTGTTCCGCCTTGCCTACCGGCGGGGGAACCGTTCGAGCCGCCCATGGATGGCTGCCGGTTCCGGCCCCAGCGGTGTTAGCCCTTTGGGTTATGGCCCAGGTACCGGTTTATAGCAATGGGATCCCCAAGGAATTAGTCACCCCAACGGGGGCCGCCATTGTCACCACACTGGCTACTGAATTTGGTGAACCCCCCGCCATGAATTTGCAGACCGTCGGGTTAGGGGCGGGTTCTCAAAATTTACCCCTGCCAAATATTCTGAGATTGTGGATTGGCGACGGGAAGGACAAGATTTACCCGCCCTCAAGGGTCACGTCTGCCCCTGATCATTTCCATCCCGATCAAGATTTGGGTTCGAACCAGGCAAACCCTGCGGTTCAAACAGTTGCTGTTCTAGAAACTCAAATTGATGACCTGAGTCCCCAGGCGATCGCCTACACCCTTGACCGACTTTTTACAGCAGGGGCGTTGGATGTGTTTACCCAGGGGATTACCATGAAAAAGTCCCGGTTAGGAACTCTGATCACGGTAATTTGCCTGCCGGAACACCAGCAAGTCTGTGAACAGGTTCTGTTTCAAGAGACCACCACCTTGGGGATTCGCTGCTGTTTACAGCCCCGCAGAATTCTCCGGCGAGAAATTCACACCGTTGAAACCCCCTATGGTTCGGTTCGGATCAAAATAGCATTTCAAGGGGATCAACTGACTAACGTTCAACCGGAATATGAAGACTGTGCTGCCATAGCCCGGACGCATCAGATCAGTTGGCTGGAAATTCACCGAACAGTGTTGCAAAGCTGGCGTTCCTGTCCCTCTGCCAGGGAGGAGATTGGAGAGCTGGTTGACTGACAAAACTCTCTCGCCCTCACCCCCAACCTCTCTCCCAGAGCGGGTGAGGGCAGTTCAGGTAATCACACAAAACAGTTGTCAGTCAATCAGGATTGGAGAGTCAGGACGTTAATCTCAAGATGTTAATCAGGGTTCAAATCACGGTTTGAATTCCTCAGAAATCCTTAGAAATCTTCTGGAGCGGGCATTTTACCTATCTTTTGCTGGTATCAATTCTCTTTAATATTAAAATAGCGATTTCTAATCACGTGAGGTACAGATTTGAGAGGTGGCGGCGCACCGCGCCGCCACCTCTCGTACTCCAGCAGCGTTGGAAACCCTGTATTGCTACTTAATATTGCTACAGATAGGAACCTAGAACGCAACATCCTGGGGTGTGCTTTGGATTTTGTGTCATGCCAATTTTCAGAGTTGGTATTACCTTGTCGGATAGAAATAATCTTCAATCCTGCTGCCCTAGAATCCTGGCTTCTGGCAAAATCAGCATCGCATCTCCAAAGGAGTAAAACCGATAGGGAAACTGAAATGCTCCCTGGGGTTGAGCTAGGGCATCAGTGTATAGTTCCAGCAAGTGCTCCCGCCCGATCAAGGCTGCCACTAACATCAA
The DNA here is from genome assembly GCA_012033335.1 of Oscillatoriales cyanobacterium RM2_1_1. GTDB lineage: Bacteria > Cyanobacteriota > Cyanobacteriia > Cyanobacteriales > Microcoleaceae > JBHJGO01. The sequence goes on along the minus strand of JAAURB010000045.1, from coordinate 37,032 downwards.
CAAACTAGATCGGGGCAGATGAAAATTCGTAATCAATCCCTCAATCACCTGCCATTGATAACCCGGATAGATAAAAAGATTGATCTTGCCCCGAAAGGGAACTAATTGACCTTGACTGGCCACCACTCCTTCTAAAGCCCGCACGACGGTTGTTCCCACTGCAATAATTCGTCCTCCCTGGCGTTGGGTTGTTTGAATTTTTTCAACCGTTGATGCAGGCACTTCAATCCATTCTTGGTGCATTTGATGGGTCTTGATATCATCCACCTCAACCGGACGAAAGGTACCCACTCCAACGTGCAGAGTAATCGACGCTTTTTCAATTCCGTTTTGTTCCAGGCGGGTGAATAATTCTTCCGTAAAATGTAGACCCGCTGTGGGGGCTGCAACGGCTCCAGGGGCTACCGCATAAATGGTTTGATAGCGATCAGATTGAGCCTGGAATTGAGTCACATAGGGGGGCAAAGGCAGATGACCAAACTGGTCTAGAAGTTCAACCAAAGGTCGATCCGAAGGCAGATTGAATTGTAATACTCGACCTCCTGTTTCCTGATCAATTTCGGTCACGGTGGCGGTCAACCTCTGAATACCTGAGTCAACATCCTGGGGGTTTAATTCAGGACTATCTTCTGAATATTCAGAAGAACATCCTTTTGAAGGATTTTTTGCAGGATTTTCTGCAAGATTCTCCCCGGGAGCTGTCGGAATGAATTGAATTTGACTGCCAATTTTCAGGCGTTTTCCCGGTTTGACCAAGGCCAACCAGCAATTGGGTTGGCGTTCTTCTAATAATAAAATTTCTACCTCTGCGCCACTGATTTTGCGGCCATAGAGTCGGGCCGGAATTACACGGGTATTATTCAGGATCAGTAAATCTCCAGGTTGGAGTAAACTCGGCAGATCAGAAAAAGTCAAGTGACGATGGGACGTTGAAGAATCAATCACCAATAACCGGGATTGATCCCTAGGATTTACCGGATTCTGAGCAATTCTCTCCTCCGGTAGTTGATAATCGTAAGCTTCTAATGTCCAATCCAATTGATCCATTTCCATATCCCTGACTTGAATCATAAGTTGCTAAATCTACATGGAATTTGCTGAAAACGTTTGGGTAAGATCCCCCAGAAAAAGTCGGGGGCTTTTCCCCTATGCAATTGATCCCAGTTCAGTAATCATAGAGATAGAGTATTACAGACTCAAAAAACTAATTACTGATTGACGCAATTAAATTGATAGAGTCTGCGTGGGTTTTTAGTCAGAAGAAGTAATATTCTGGGGGTCATTTCAAGATAGACGGGGAGAAAATCAATGGATTATTTATATTCTTTGGCAAATACCAGCTTGACATTGCGGGTGATCGATTATCTATGCAACCATAGCACTTTGCCTCTCAAGTTCTTGACTATTATTCATCAAATTGATGGATGGATTATCAAGATTAAGATGCACCAATCTCTGACTCCAAAACAGCATGGAGACTTCACCGCATTCATGAATGAACTGGGAATTCCCCACACCGCTAATATCCGAATTCAAATGGCACTTTGGGGTTTAGAAACCGGGCAAACGCCCTTGAGCGTTATGCGACGATATCAGGTTGCGGTCGTTTCCCATGGTAGACCGAATCGGGAGGAGGTAGAAGCCTTTCGTTCCCAGTTTGTCAAGGGATTAGGGTATTGTCCTGAAGCTCTGGCCTAGGATACCAAGCGATTTACACGGGATTATAACAATGGGCTATAACGGAGAGAGTGCCTGGCTAGTTTAAAGTGCCGGATATGACTCAAGGGCAACCTAAGCAGAATCACTCTGTGAGTAGTACCTACGATCTTTTAGACCGCTATGCTGCGGGTAAGCGGGGGTTTATTGAGGTTGATTTGCAAGGAGCAGATCTGCGGGAGGTGGATCTGGAAAATGCTTTACTGTGGCAGGCTAATCTCCAAGGAGTAAACTTCAGTGGAGCCAATCTTAAGAATGCCCACCTATTTGCCAACCTGACGAATGCCAATTTAACCCATGCGGACTTGACCAACGCTCGACTCACCTGCGCTAATCTTCAAGGGGTGAATCTGACTCAGGCCAAACTTTTCAAGGCTTATCTCAAGGGTGCCAATTTAGCTGGGGCAAATCTGACCCAGGCAAAATTTATCTATGCGGATTTGGAAGATGCAGACTTACGGGGAGCCATTCTGAACCACACGATGTTCTACAGGGTCAATCTATTGAATACTAATTTCCAGGCCACAGACCTCAGTCAGGCCTTAATTTTGGAGACGGATTTATTGAAATCTGTCCTATAAGAATTGGGTTTAAGAACTAGGCTAATTTGAGTGTAGGACAAAGCAAACCCAATCCCTCAATCCATGGGTTTCCCTTGAGGAAACAAGGGATGCCAGGCTCAACTTGATTTGGAATTGATTTGGAAAAGAATCAATAATTTTTGATTACGGTTCCGGCTCCGGGGCCGGATCTATGAGTTGAATTTTAATCGCCATCCTGGTTTAGTCACCTGACGCTCCCGAGCAATAGCCAGGCAATCGTCCGCAACGTCTTCGGTGATCGTTGAACCGGCGGCAATAGTGACATCCTCACCAATGGTCAGAGGTGCAACTAAAACGCTATTTGATCCGGTTTTAGAGCGATCGCCGATAGTCGTATGATGCTTTTGCACCCCGTCATAATTTGCTGTGATGGTTCCTGCCCCAATATTCACTTTTTCTCCCAGGGTGGCATCGCCAATATAGGAAAGATGGGCAATATTCGTGAGATCGCCCACCTGCACCTTTTTGAGTTCAACGAAGTTCCCAATCCGGCAGGCTGAGCCGACATTGGTCTGGCCGCGAACATGGGCATAGGGGCCAACTCTGGTCTGATCAGCCACGGCGCTCTCGGAAACCACTGAATATAAAATCGTCACGTTCTTGCCAATTTGACTGTCTTCAATCAGGGTGCCAGGGCCTATCCGACTACCGGACTGAATGATGGTCTTGCCCCGCAGATGGGTTTGGGGCTCGATCACCACATCGGGCTCAAGCTGAACGGTATCGTCAATTGTGTTACTGTCAGGGTCAATCAGGGTGACTCCTGTCGCCATCCAATCATCCTTAACCCACTCCTGCAAAACCTGATAAGCCGCCGCCAATTGTTTGCGGTTATTGATGCCGGAAATTTCCCGATAGTCTTCTACATCCATGGCCACGACCGGATCAAGATGATAAACCACATCCGTTAAATAATATTCCTGCTGATCGTTATTGGCCTGAAGATTGGGGAGGATTTTGGCCAAGGCCGGCCAGTGGAAACAATAAACCCCCGCATTAATCCGGTGGTTCTGGCGCTGGGCATCGGTACAATCCCGGTCTTCAACGATTTGCTTCACCTGATTTTGACTATCACAAAACACCCGGCCATAGCCCTTTGGATTGGGCAGGTGGGCGGTCAAAATGGTGGCGGCGCTACGGCGCTCCTGGTGAATCTGCATTAACTGTTCTAAGGTCTGGGGTCGTAGCAGGGGCACATCCCCATTCAACACCAATACATCTCCTGAGAATCCGGCCAAGTGAGGTAATAACTGCTGAACGGCATGACCTGTGCCCAATTGTTCCGTCTGCTCAACAAATTCTATTGCCCCAGAAAATGACTCAGGATTGGCCAAAGCCTGTTGTACCAGTTCACTGCGGTATCCCACAATCACAAACTGACGGGAAGGCTGAAGGATTTGACAACTATCTAAAACCCGTTGAACCAGGGTTCGACTCCCCAGTTGATGCAAAACCTTGGGCAGGTCAGACTTCATCCGGGTTCCGCGTCCAGCGGCTAAGATTGCGATTGCTACCATGAATAACGCTCTGGTTTAAAAGGAATAGATGTGGTTTTTAACCGGGGTATCCGTGAATAATGATTTCACAAGATCAACTTGATGATCATACTAATTACTGATTCCACAGATAACCTGAGGATCAGAAAATCTATAGATTTTCAGGATGAAACAGGGTCAATCCAGGAGCTGGCCCAACGTTTTTTCCAGTGGGATGTGGGTTCAAGTTCGGGGTGAAGCTGCTGTTCCTGTTGACGGCGGCTCTGAATTGCAGAGGCAGAATCCTGAAGCAGCGGATCGCGGTAGGGAATGGCGGCCCGGGTACGGAGATGCTCCTGTTCCTGTTGAGACAAAGGAGGCAAATCCAGATCGACAAAACCCGCTACAGTTCCAGGAGCGCGACGACCAAAGGGAGGAGTCGCGCCAATTTTAAGACCCACTTCCTGGAGAGCACTGCGAATAGCGGCGGCACAGGAATAGGTCGCCAGCCGTCCAGTGGGTTTCAAGCACCGAACCAGAAGATTGAAAAAATCGACAGTCCAGAGCTGGGGACAAGTGGGGGGTGAAAACGGATCGAGAAAAATCCCATCGGCCTGAAAACTAGCCTGATCAATTTGCTGCAATGTGATCCGGGCATCTCCCCAGAGCAACTGCCCTTGAAACCGCTCCGTCATCACCTGATGATCGTGTAATAATGCCGTGAGCACCTGTACAATGGCCCCTGGATAGGTATCCAGGAGTTGATGGGCGATCGCCGTTTGCGGCACCGTTTTGTCCAGTTCCAAGCCGATCCACTCAATTTGACAATGGGGGTTTACCGCCCAGATTGTCTCAAGGGCTGCGGCAGTGTTATATCCCAATCCATAACAGACATCCAACAACCGCAGGCGGGGCTGAGTTGCCTTTTGAGCCAGATGTAGGGGTTCGACATACTTAATTCTGGCCTCCAACTTCGCCCCAGAGTAACTGTGAAAGTACTCCTGAAATTGTTCAGAAAATAATGTAAATGAGCCGTCGTCAGTCGGATGAAGCCGTAGTGGCTCAGATGGAGGCTGGGATGAATTCACAGGTCTTGCCATCAAACCTAAACCCCCTTCTGAACCCAACATTCATTACCCTTGAATCAAGTCTTGAATCAATTGATATAAAGCGATTCCTGGATCGGGCTGGCGGATCAAGGATTCACCGATCAAAACGGCCCGGGCTCCGGCTGTAGCCACAAACTTCAGATCGGCTGCACCACGTAGCCCTGACTCACTGACAATCAACAGATTTCGGGTTGCGATAACTTCCTGTCGATCAGTTAACAGGTGGGCCGTGGTCTGTAGATCAACGGAAAAATCCGTCAGATTGCGGTTATTAATCCCAATCAAATTGACATTCGACAAGGCCAGCACCCGACCCAGTTCCTCCAGGGTATGCACCTCCACCAGAGGAGTCATGCCCAGCTTGGTGATAATTTTTGTAAAGTATTGCAGGTCTTGATCAGATAAGATTGCCGCAATTAACAGCACCGCATCGGCCCCAGAAATTCGAGCCTGGTAAATCTGATAGGGATAGATGATAAATTCCTTGCACAACAGGGGAATTTGTACTGCACCCCGAATCTTAGCCAAATTCTCAAAACTTCCCTGGAAGTATTTTTCATCCGTCAGCACCGAAAGGCAGGTGGCTCCGGCTTGTTCATAGGATTGGGCGATCGCCACCGGGTCAAAGTCTTCTCGGATCACACCTCGACTGGGGGAGGCTTTTTTTACCTCCGCAATCACAGCGGGTCGAGTCGGGGAATCTTGCAGAGCCGCTCGAAAATTTCTCCCCGGGGGAGCAAACTGAAGTTTGCGCTGGAGGTCAACTAAGGGACATTGTTCTCGCCGCTGCTCAACTTCGATTTCTTTCTGCCAGACGATCTCCTCTAGAATATTTTGCGGCTCAGTATCTGGCATGACAACCTGATATCGTAGACCAATCACATTAACATCAGGACTTGGGGGACGACGGCGAATTTCCATAGCACAGGCTCAGAACAACAGAAGCAGCAAACAGGTCAAAACTCAATGGGCCATCATAGCCCGTTTATAGGCTTCATCTAGAACCTCTGACAGGGTCGGGTGGGTATGAACCGAGAACGCCAGGTTATGAACCGATTGACCCAGGGCGATCGCATTCGCCGCTTCTTGAATCAGGTCAGAGGCATGGAGCCCGATGATATGAACCCCTAAAAGCTCTCCGGTATCTTTGCGGTAAATCACCTTAGCCAGACCTTCCGTTTCTCCTTCGGCGATCGCTTTAGAATTTCCCTTGAAATACGTTTTGACTGTCCCCACCTCAAAGCCTTCCATGGTGGCCATTTCCTGGGCCGCCGGTTCACTCAGACCCACATAACTAATCTCCGGGTGAGTAAAAGCCGCCGCTGGAATACTCCGATAGTCAACCTGCCGTTCCCGGCCACAAATCGTTTCTACAACGGCAATACCTTGGGCAGAAGCGGCATGGGCCAACATCATCTTACCCGTCACATCTCCAATGGCCCACAGATGGGGCACAGGCTCCCCTTCTGAGAGCACCGCCAGATGATCATTGACTGGAATAAATTTACGCCGATCAGGCTCTACCCCAACGGTTTCCAGCCCCAAATTCTGGCTAACTGGAACCCGACCAGTCGCCACCAGACAGGCATCCACCTCTAAAATCTCGACAACTTCCCGGGTTTTGGCATCGGCAAGCTCAATTATCACCGGCGCTCCAGGTGTCACTTTTAGGGCCAGCTTCCCAGCATGGGTTTCCACATCCCTGGGGCTGATCAGCACCCGTTGAGCTATTTTGGCAATATCCGGGTCAAAGGTGGGCATCAACTGATCAAGGGCTTCGATCAGGGTAATCTCACACCCCAACGCCGTATAAATGTCAGAGAATTCTAAGCCAATATAACCACTGCCAATAATCGCAATCCACTGGGGCAACCACTCGAGTTTGAGGGCATCGTCGCTGGTAAAGACAGTTTTGTGGTCAAGCTCGATGCCCGGAGGCACGAAGGGAACTGATCCTGGGGCAAGAATAATATCTCTGGCTGTAAAGGTCTTCTCCCCCCCCGGAGTATCAACGGTGACTTTCTGAGGGGCCGCAATTTTTCCCCACCCTTGAATCACGTCAATCCCTAGGCGTTTGAGGCTATTAGTCATGTCGCCTCGGAGCTTGGCTACGATATTATCGGCGTGGTCAGCGATCGCCTGCCGCTCAAAGTTGACGTTCCCCAGTTGAATACCTAGAGTTTTGAGGTGATGGGTATCGCGCAACTCCCGTACCCGTCCAGAGGCAGCCAGTAACGCTTTGGACGGGATACATCCCCGATTTACGCAGGTTCCTCCGACCTCAGCCCTTTCAATAATGGCAGTTTTCAGGCCACAGCCTACCCCATGAATGGCTGCGCCATGACCCCCAACTCCTGCGCCAATAATGATCAAATCGTAGTCAAATTCGCTCACTCTAGCTCTCCCGGTGCGACTTGCTATTTATCCGTTGACTAAATCTATCTATCTTCTACAAATCCATGACAACTTTCATAAACCCAGAAGAAGGGCAGGGCAACCCTGCCCCGACCCCCCGACCGGACTATGAAGCAACTCGTGCGGCGGTACGGGGTCGTCGCCGTCCTCGGAATTGATCATCAGTAGAAGGCTCATCAGAAGTTTGAGGGGAATTAGTTTGGCCTGAGGAGGTTTGCAGCAGTAAAACCAACAGAGGATTGCTCTGTAATTCCCGGCGTAAGAGCCGCTGAATGGCCCGTTCAACTTGAGTTTTGACCCCAACCCAATCAATCTCCTGCTGACCATCTCCAAAGGAGCGGGAAAATTCTGACCAGCGATCGCTTAGAGTATGCTCAATCGATTGGGCAATTTGGTTTTGCAGGGTGGCCAGATCAGCCGAAGTCACTACCCCCTTCAGATGAACTTCAGGTTGAGCCAGGAGTTCACCACCTACCCCTACGGCAACAGCCACCGTTACAACTCCATCCGCCGCCAACTGCTGACGTTCCCGCATGACATCATCCCTGACTACTCCAGAGCGGGAAGCATCTACCGGCTCAACCCCGGATGCAACTTTACCGGCCACCCGAATTGAGTCAGGGGTCAGTTCTACAACATCGCCGTTATCGATGATAATCATATTCTCCGGAGGAATTCCCATACTCTGGGCCGTTTTGCTATGCTGCACCAACATCCGATGCTCCCCATGAACTGGAACAAAGAATTTTGGACGGGTCAGGGCCAACATCAATTTATGATCTTCCTGACAACCATGACCTGAAACATGGATTCCTTTATCCTTGCCGTAAATCACATTCGCCCCCATCATCATTAGCTTATCAATGGTATTAACCACAGCAATAGTATTGCCGGGAATGGGGTTAGCCGAGAAGACAACCGTATCTCCCGCCTTAATACTGAGCTGACGATGAGCCCCGTTGGCGATCCGGGTCAGGGCAGACAAGGGCTCTCCCTGGGAACCTGTGGTTAAGATCAGAACCTTATCGTCTGGCATTCCGCTGATCGCCCCTAAAGGAACAAACAAGTTATCCGGGCACTTGATGTAGCCCAGGTTGCGGGCATGGGCAATCACATTCAACATCGAACGTCCCACAACCGCTACTGAGCGTCCCAACTTCTGAGCCGCCGCCAAAATCAGATTTAAGCGATGAACTGAAGAGGCGAATGTAGTAACTAGCAATCGTCCCTGGGCTTGGGCAAAAATCCGCTCCAAATTGGGATAAACCGAGCGCTCAGAGGGGGTAAACCCAGGAACCTCAGCATTGGTGGAGTCACTCAGCAGACAATGAACTCCTTTCTCACCATATTCTGCCAACCGCTGAAAATCGAAGAATTCTCCATCCACCGGAGTATGGTCAATTTTGAAATCTCCGCTGTGAATCACCACGCCAATAGGTGTATTGATGGCAACGGTAAAGCTATCGGCAATCGAGTGAGTATTGCGAATGTACTCCACCAGAAAATTCTTGCCAATGCGGACAATTTCTCGCGGACGCACGGTGCGAAGCTCAGTATTATCACTGACCCCCGCTTCCTCTAACTTCCCCTGAAGTAAGGCCATGGCCAGACGAGGGCCATAGATTACTGGAATGTCAAACTGCTTCAGATGATAGGCAATGCCCCCAATGTGATCTTCGTGGCCATGGGTGACAATCATGCCCTTGATGCGATCGCGATTTTCCCGCAGATAGGAAACATCGGGTAGGACAATATTGACTCCATGCATACCATCGGTGGGAAATGCCAGTCCCGCATCCAGAAGAATAATCTCATCCCCATATTCAAAAACGCAGGTATTCTTACCAATCTCGTGGAGTCCTCCCAGGGGAATAATTTTTAGGGCGGAGGCATTGGATGCATTTGACGGACTGGAATTGGACGCACTAGATAGGCTAGGACGCTGAGATTTTTCGATCAAGTTTTTGTTTCCATTCATGGATTGGATGCCGTTTCTAACCATAGATTTTGCTTGGATTGTTTGATTGAGTAAAAGGTTTGTGATTGTTGATGGGACTCTTGTCCCGAAGAATTGACATGATGATTTGACTGTCTAGATATTGGCTACATAGTTTGGTTGTACCTGCATAGAATTAATTAACTTAAATAACCTTGTAAAGATTATGGAGAACTGAAAAGAAGCCTGTACGAAAGCCGATAAAGATATAACTTAAACATTCAATCCCTCAAACTAATACTTGAAACCAACTGTTAAGATTGGCCCTCAACTCAGGAACTATTTGGTTGCTTGGAAACTTCAGGAATGAAAATTACTACCTTTAAACCTAAATCGTTGAACTGAATTTGAAAAGAGACCCTAAAAAAAATGAAACTAAAACCAAACTTTATATCTCTCTGCACTTTTATCGGCCTATGCCCTTGACATGTCTAGACATTTCAAACTGACATTCCGTTCACCTGATCTGACAACTTACCGAGCACTTCCTCCAGCTTCTGAACAGTTTGCGGAGCGGGTTCGCACAACGGTAAACGGGTCTTACCAACATCCCAACCCTGCCAGTTCAAGGCGAGTTTTATAGGAATTGGATTGGTTGTGATGAACAAAGCCTTAAACAAGTCAAAGAGCTGTAGATGAATTTCGGCTGCAATTTGAATTTGACCCATTTCAAATGCCTGAATCATTCGTTGCAGTTGCTTTCCCACTAGATGGCTAGCAACGCTCACTACTCCAACTGCTCCCACAGACAGCATTGGTAATGTTAACGAATCATCTCCAGAGTAGATCTTAAATTCGGCAGATGTCAAGCACCGAATTTGACTAACCTGGTCTAAACTCCCGCTTGCTTCCTTCACCGCCACGATATTAGGAATTTCCGCTAGTCTGGCCACCGTCTCAGGCAAAAGATTTTGACCGGTACGACCTGGAATGTTGTAAAGCATGATGGGCAACTCAGGACAGGCCCGAGCGATCGCCTTAAAATGCTCATACAGTCCTTCCTGGGGAGGTTTGTTGTAGTAGGGAACGACCTGCAACGATCCATCCAAACCTAGCTTAGCAGCTTTCAGAGTCGCAGAAATCGCCTCTTGGGTTGAATTTGATCCAGTTCCGCCTATGACCTTGGCCTGAGAGCCAACAGCCTGCTTGACAGCTTGAAAAAGCTGATACTCCTCATCCCAGGTCAGAGATGGAGATTCCCCCGTTGTTCCGCAGACCACAAGGGTATCAGTTCCCTGCTCAATCAGGTGGACAGCTAGCCTCTCTGCCATCCCATAGTGAACGCTACCGTCCTCAGCAAAGGGGGTAACCATCGCTGTCATCACTCTACCAAAACTGCTCATCTGCTCCGGATTAACTGTGTCATGGTCTTGTTGTTCACCGTCTGTTGTTCACCTAGCTTGAATTACTAAACCTTGCAGAAGTAAAGATCCAACTGCGTGATTTACTATGCTTGTGTAAGCTTAAACCCTGGGAAGCTCAACCCTTAAAGTCTGGGCTCAAACCTGGGAAGTTCTGGCCAAGGATGGAACCCTTGCTGAACCTTGACTAACGGGTTTATCAACCAGTAATTCAGCAATCTGAACTGCATTCAGGGCAGCCCCCTTTCGAACCTGGTCACCACTGAGCCAAAACTCCAAACCACAGGGGTGAGAAATATCCTGGCGTATTCGTCCCACTAAAACGTCATCCTGGCCCGTTGCCTCCATCGGCATAGGGAAATGGCTGGTCTGCCAATCCTCTATCAGTTTAACACCTGGAGCCTGACCCAGAATACCCCGGGCCTCCGTTATACCAAAAGGTCGATCAAACTCTAGATTAACTGCTTCTGAATGGGCACGTAGTACGGGAACCCGAATACAGGTGGCCGAAATTCTTAAATCATCCGTACCAAAAATCTTACGAGTTTCATGCACCATCTTCATTTCTTCCTGACAATATCCCTGCTCATTCCAGGGAGAGTTATGGGGAAACAAATTAAAGGCTAAAGGATAAGGAAAAATCTCAGCCTCAGGTGTTTCTCCTTGCAAAATAGCTCTGGCTTGAGTTTCTACCTCCACCATAGCCCGGGCTCCAGCTCCACTGGCTGACTGATAAGTCGAAACAATCACCCGCCGCACAGGCTGAATCTGATGCAGGGGCCAGACTGCCACCGCCATTAAAATAGTTGTGCAGTTTGGGTTGGCAATAATGCCTTGATGGGCAGCAATAGCTTGAGGATTCACCTCCGGAACCACCAATGGGACTTGCGGATCCATCCGGAAGGCACTAGAGTTATCAATCATCACGGCCCCCGCCTCAACAATTGAGCGTTGCCACTGCTTCGAAGTTGAACCCCCAGCAGAAGCCAGAACAATATCAATCCCGTGGAAAGACTGCTCAGAAACTGCTTCTACCGTTAAGGTTTGGCCTTTGAAACACAAAGATGAGCCAGCTGAACGTGCAGAAGCCAGCAACTTTAAGTCTGCCAGTGGAAAATCCCGTTCCTCTAAAAGTTGGAGCAGCTCTGTTCCAACGGCTCCAGTTGCGCCTAAAATGGCAACGCGGTAAGACTTTGACAAATCAGCCTCCTAGCTAAACACCTTGGATCTAGACATTTTAGAATGGACTTGCAAGGGTAACGCCAGCTCAAAACCTCACAAGACTTCAGAAAGCTGGCAAATCAGAAATTTTTGCCAAAATCCAAAATTCTTTTCCAGTTGAGATTTCCCATCTAGAAAGAAAAATCAAAATTATTAAATTCAAGTCTCTCTCAAAATTGGCATTATTTCAGATACAATACATAATTCTGGGAGATGAATTCTGGAAGATGAACTTTGGGAGAATACAACAACCTATAGGCTAACCGATCAGTCATTTAGGCATTACTGCCCTGCGGTTCATTTTGGTTGATTGCTCAAATTGACTCAATCCATCTGTAGCTGGACTGGTCGAGCAAACAAAACATTAGAACCATTTTAATCACTACAGTATCATGATTATGAAAGTTACCCAGGAAAAACTGCCCGATAGTCAAGTCGGCTTAGATATTGAAATTTCATCAGAGGTGTCCAAAAGTGCCTATGAGAAGGTGGTGCGTCAATATGCCCAGACCGCAAACATTCCTGGATTTCGGCGGGGCAAAGTCCCCCGCACGGTCTTAATTCAGCGTTTAGGGGTAAACCGGATTAAAGCTGCAGCCCTGGATAGTCTGATGCAGGATCATCTGCCGAAAGCCATTGAGCAGGAAGATATTCCAGCAGTTGGAGAGATTGAATTCCGGGGAAATATTGACGAGCTGATTGAGCAATATCAGCCTGGAGAGCCTTTAGTAATTCGAGCCAAGGTGGATGTTGAGCCTGAGGTTCAACTGGGTCAGTATCAGGATTTGAAGGTTCAGGCCGAAGAAGTCAAGTATGATCCAGCTCAGGTTGATGAGATGCTCAAGCAGGAACAGGTCAAACAGGCAACCCTGATTCCAGTTGAGGATCGAGGGGCCCAGGAAGGGGACGTTGTTTTTGTAGATTTTGCCGGTCAATTTGTATCCGATGATCCTGAAGCCGAACCCGAAGAGGTTCCGGGAGGGGCAGCAGAGAATTTTCGCGTGGAGCTAGAGCCGGGTCAATTTATCCCAGGCTTTACGGAAGGGATTGTGGGCATGGAACTAGGGGAGACCAAGAAATTAGAGTTGCAATTTCCGGAAGACTATAGCAGCGAGGAAATGGCAGGGCGAGGGGTGAAATTCAGTATTACCCTGAACGAGATTAAGGAGCGGGAACTCCCAGAACTTGATGACGAGTTTGCGGAGGAGATCAGTGAATTCAAAACCATTGCCGAACTCCGGGAGTTTTTAGAGAAGGACTACCAGGAAAAGGCAGAAACCAGAACCACTGACAATAAACACACCGTTCTACTCCAGGCAGTTGTTGAAGCGATGACCCTGGAGCTCCCAGAAACCATGATCCGGCAAGAGATTGATCAGATCGTAACTCAGCAAGCCATTCAGCTCAGTGAGATGGGAATTGATGTGAAGCGAATGTTGAGTCCAGAAATTATTAGCGGAATGCGAGCCGAAGCCAAACCCAAAGCGGTTGAAAGACTCAAGCAATCTCTGGCCCTCAAGGAAATTGCCCGCAGAGAAAATATTGCTGCGGAGGAGTCGGAGATTCAGGAAGAAGAAGCCAAAGCCTTAAAAATGCTAGAAGGTCAAGCAATAGATCCCCAACGGTTGCGGAGTTACGTGACAGAGGATTTGTTGAAGAAAAAGACCCTGACCTGGCTAGAGGACAATTCAACCATTGAGCTGGTTCCGGAGGGCACTTTGACTCCCATTAAGTCTGAGGATGAGGCGGGTGAGTTAGTGGAGCCAAATCTAGATCTGGATGCAGAAAAGGATGAATCAACTCAACCATTGACAGGCGAGACAGTCGAACCAGAGACTGACCAGCCTTCCAGTTCTGCTGTACCTGAAGAGGAGTAAAGATAACATTAATATCTGTTCTCAGGTGGCCGGAACAGATGCTCTAAGGTTCTGCTTAAACACAGTTTTTCAGGACTTGGTTCATAATGAAGGTACTGACATATCAATGGGAGTGCTAATTCTTGAGTTTGCTATCTTGAAGGTCACTTTGGTAAGTTACTGGCCCAGGTTGATTAGTGCTACTCGTTGAGTTGTTGTGTTGATTAGTTGTTGTGTTGAGAGTCCTATGGTTGAAAGCCCTATGAATGCATCTGAATATTTTCCTGATTTTCAGCTTGATTTTCAAAGTTATCGGAATTTCCCAATTTTAAGTTCTTCCTCTCCAGAGGTCTATTCGAGTCATATTACTGGGACAGTTCCAATTGTCATTGAGCAATCGGGAATGGGAGAGCGGGCCTTCGATTTGTACTCTCGACTATTGCGGGAGCGCATTGTCTTTTTAGGGACTCCGGTCACCGATGAGGTCGCCAACGCGATCAGTGCCCAGATGTTATACCTGGAAGCCGATGATCCAGAAAAGGATATTCAGCTTTATATTAATTCCCCCGGGGGGTCGGTCACGGCAGGAATGGCAATCTACGATACAATGCAGCAAATTCAGCCGGATGTGATTACGATTTGTTACGGTCTTGCGGCTAGCATGGGAGCTTTTCTATTGGCCTCTGGAGCCGCAGGCAAGCGCATGTCCCTGGCCAGTTCTCGGATTATGATTCACCAACCTCTAGGGGGGGCTCAGGGACAGGCTGTTGATATTGAAATCCAGGCTCGAGAGATTCTGTATCATAAGCGCATCTTAAACGAATTGCTGGCCCACCATACAGGTCAACCCCTAGAACGGATTGAGACCGATACGGATCGGGACTTCTTTATGTCCGCCCCAGAGGCCAAGGAATATGGTCTAATAGATCAGGTGCTTGCTAGAAAGAATCTTCCCACTCCTGGCGAATCTGTTTCCGCAACCTAGTACGAGGCGACTATGTCTAAGTATGACTCCCACTTGAAATGCTCCTTTTGTGGTAAATCTCAAGAGCAAGTCCGTAAGTTGATTGCTGGGCCTGGTGTATATATTTGTGATGAGTGTGTAGAGCTCTGCAATGAGATTTTAGATGAAGAGCTATTTGATGGAGCTACTGTTCAGCACAGTTCAGCTTCCCGACCTCAACCCGCACCTCCGCCTAAGCGTCGAGTCAGGGCAGGTCGTGCTCCCCTAGGTTCCGTTCCTAAGCCCAGGGAAATCAAAGCCTACCTTGATCTTCATGTGATTGGTCAGGATGAAGCCAAAAAAGTTCTGGCTGTTGCCGTTTATAACCACTACAAGCGGCTGGGATTTGTCCAAGGGAAGGGGAATCGTCAGACCTCCGATGACAGCATTGAGTTGCAAAAATCCAATATCTTACTGATTGGCCCAACAGGTTGTGGTAAGACTCTTCTGGCGGAAACCCTGGCCAAAATGTTGGATGTTCCATTTGCAGTCGCAGATGCAACCACTCTGACGGAGGCGGGTTATGTGGGGGAAGACGTTGAGAATATTCTGCTTAGACTGCTTCAAGTCTCTGACTTTGATGTAGAAGAGGCCCAGCGTGGCATCGTTTATATTGATGAAATTGATAAGATTGCCCGTAAGAGTGAGAATCCTTCGATTACCCGGGATGTCTCAGGGGAGGGAGTTCAGCAAGCTCTGCTGAAAATGCTGGAGGGAACTGTAGCTAATGTCCCACCCCAGGGAGGCAGAAAGCATCCTTATCAAGATTGTATTCAGATTGACACCAGCAATATTTTGTTCGTCTGTGGCGGGGCGTTTGTTGGCCTGGATAAGGTTGTAGAGCGGAGAACCGGCAAAAAGTCGATGGGCTTTGTCCAAGCGGGCACAGAGCAGGTTAAGGAGAAGCGCTCAGTAGATACCCTGAAGCAGATGGAGCCCGATGATCTGGTTAAGTTTGGTTTGATTCCAGAACTGATTGGCCGGATCCCAATGGTGGCTGTGCTTGAGCCCCTGGATATTGAGGCCTTAACCGCTATCCTGACTGAACCTCGCAGTGCCTTGGTCAAGCAGTATCAGAAGTTACTCCGAATGGACAATGTTCAGCTTGAGTTTGAGCCGGGAGCGATTGAGGCGATCGCTAAGGAAGCCTATCGTCGGAAAACTGGGGCTCGGGCACTGCGGGCAATTGTGGAAGAATTGATGCTTGATGTGATGTATGAATTGCCCTCTCGTAAGGATGTGAAGCGCTGCCAGATTACTCAGGAAATGGTGGAGAAACGCTCCACAGCAGAGTTACTGATTCATCCTTCTTCCATTCTCAAGCCTGAATCGGCTTAGGTTCAGGTTTCACTGAAGAGCAGCGGCCACAACTTCTTGATGACGTTTGCCCAAGTAAATTCTTGGGCGATAAATTTTGAGCCAATTTGAGCCCTCTGAGAACCCAGTTCCGACCCTTCAATCATCTCGAACATTAAATCTGTTAGATGTTCCTGATTGGGTTCGAGGTAGAACTTAGTGTCGCCATTTCTTTCTGTGAAATGTTTGAGCTGACTGGCAATTTTCCAGGCAAATTCGGGCTGGACAAAATCATCAGTTGGCCCCCCGGCTGTACAAATGACTGGTAATCCACAGGCGATCGCCTCGAGAACTGGCAAATTAAATCCCTCAGCAGAATAGGGCGAAACGTAAGCATCAGCTCCCCAATAAATCTCCGCCATTGCTTGAGTTGAAAGGGTGTGGCCCACGTAATGTAAACGACTATGAACCCGCTCAAGTTCCGCCTCAGTCAGGACGTTTTTGCTGGCTTTTTGAATTGAAGCCTGAGAGGGAAAAATTGCATCTCGCCCTTTGAGAAATAGCCGAGCTTGAGGATATCGCTGACTCACCGCTGCAAACGCTTTCAATAGACGATCAACCCCCTGTCGTTCGTTCCACATCACCCCAATATTGAGAAAGACAAAACAATCCTCCCAGCCCAGCTTTTCCCGCAGATGTTGGCGTTGATCTGGACTCACAGATGGTAGATCTCGGGATTGATACCCAGGGGAACCACCACCACCCGTTCCGGATCCGCCCCACTGTTGAGAAACCCCTGCCGTGACCAATGGGAGGCGGTGACAATCAGGGTGTCTGACTCCAGATGGGCCTGTCGAAATGATTTAACTTTCATCCCTCGCAGAATTGATTGGGGAATAATTCCCCATTCCGTACAACCAAAAACAACAGTTTTAGCACTGGTTGAATTCGCCAGATTAAACGGGCAATACATCCGCAACGTCGCCTCCGCCATTTGATTGGGTTCGGGTTGGGGAATTTGATCGAGGAAACGTTCAGCGTCCAGCGAAAACAGTCCTTGACCCCCTTTCCATTCATCGGTAACGTAGGGCATATCTCGATGGAATAATTGCACTTGAGGATGATGGATCAATTCTAATAACTGACAACAGTTAATCAACGCATAGGAATGGGGAATAGAACGCCATCCTTCTACAATTAATGAATGGATTTTGGCCGATTTAAGAGCAACTGGAAATTCATCTGATTCTGGAGTTGCTGTTCCGGGAAATTGAGGTAATCTCAATAATTTTGGAGCGGAGCTTGAAGTTGAATCCGACTTCAAAGTTGTGAGCAGGCCATCAACGGTATGCTTCCAGGTATAATTGGCTGCAAACTGAGCAGCCATTTGAGAGGCATGCTGACAAAAATTGGGTTGATCGATTACGGTTTGCATGATGTTAACTAGGTGTTCCCAGTCGGGATGCAGGAAAAATTTCACCTGATCATCAATGGTTCTGGTACTAAACTGACTCTGGATACTCAAAGCAAACTCAGGACGAATAAAATCTACTGTTGCTCCTCCTGAAGTACAAATAATTGGCAATCCACAGGCCATTGCTTCTAAAACTGATAGATTAAAACCTGAGGCTAGATAGGGAGAAACATAGGTGTCAGCAGCCTGGTAGAGTTGAGCCATTTGCTCAATCAAAAAATTCTGACCAATGTAAGCAATTCGAGGCTGAATTCTAGCTATTTCGGCATCACTTAAAATATCCCGACTTGCCTTTTTTAGAGCGGTTTGAGAATTGTATAGGGCATCACAGCCCTTGAGCACCAAACGACTGTGAGGATGGGTTTCTATGAGCTGAGCAAAGGCTTTTAACAGGGGTCGTAGACCAGCTCTATCGTCTAATCTACCACTGCTGAGGAAAACAAAATAGTCCTCCCAACCCAACCGCTGGCGAAGTATTTGTCGGGCTGCAGATGTCATGGGCTTAAACCATTCGGGGCTGACTCCCCAGGGAATAATTGTAATTTTTTCAGGGGCAATGCCGCTGCGGAGTAATCCATCTCTTGACCATCGGCAGGGAACAATCCAGCTTAGATACTCAGGCAGTTGAGAGAAATTAGTAATATTGAGATGAATCAGGGTTTTATTTACCATTGAATTTGGCAAAATCCCCCAGGGAGTTGAGCAAAATATTGCTGTTTTTTGACTGGTTTTGGATTGCAAATTTAAAGACGGATGAATTCTCAGGATCCAATCAGCAGATGAACTAAAAGCAGGAAGTTGATGAGGCGGTGCTGTCAATTGGGGAGGGAATGCAGTAGTTTGAGATTGCCAGGGAGAATTCGGATCGGGAATAGCTTGATAGGATACTTCTAAATCAGGACGCTCAAGCAATTCTAAACCGATAAATTGGGCAGCAACCCCATAGGAGTTGGGCAAAAGCTGCCCACCTTCAAGACGAATTCTCATTGATCTCCAATAATCTCTAAATAATCTCTAAATAACTTAGCAGGTATTTGAATCAATCCAATCAATTCATCAATTATCTAATCAACTATCACAATAACCTCAAGCCTTCAACCTCAAGCCTTTTGAATTACCACCAAAATTCCTTAAAATTGACGATTTGAGAGATGGATCTATACCTTAACTTTCTTGAGGATTGCTTCAAAGGATATCAAGGTTTCAGGTATTTTCCTGGCAAGAATCCCTCTGACTCCAGTTCACCTTTTCTCACCCAACTCCAGTTCTCAACCAACTCCAGGGTTAATTCTCCATGATAGACTAGCTGGGATTTGTCCCTGGATCAATCCCTCCAGGAAATCGTATCTGTGACAGGGCTATTGCAGCTTCTATCATTTTATCAGACACCCCTGAAATGACTAGCTTTGATAATCAGTTTTAATAACTAATTTTGAATGACCAGTTTTGAATGACCAGTTTCCCCATCCGTTCGCCACCCATTCAATTGCCAGCTAAACTACTAAGCAGAAGCTGATTTGAATGTTTCACTCCCAATCCTATGACGAACGACGGGCAATCTGATCTGGATCCGATAAATTCGGATCCAATGAATTCAGACCAGAGGAATCCATCCACTCATTCAGGTCAAACCAATCCAGCCCGGCCCATTACCCTATCCCTCTCTAATGTTTTGTTGGTGGTCGCGGCTGTTTTCTTGCTAGTATTACTCTGGCAACTGCAAGCCTTAATTGTGCTGCTGATGATCGCGGTGGTTTTAGCGGCCTCAATTGCTCCCTTGGTGGATGGGGCTGCATCAAAAGGTCTGCCCCGATGGATCGCTGTAATTCTGGTGTATCTAGGGTTGATTGGGGGAATTACTGGATTTTTTCTGATCATTGGCCCCAGGGTCTTTGAACAGATCAATTTACTACTGGGCCAATTACCAGTGTCTGCTGAACGGGTGGGGGATCTCTTAAGGAGCTTAGCCAGTCGTCTCGGAGAAGATACTCCCGCCATGATCGATCAACTGATTGATCCCCAGTCCCTCACAAGCTGGGGGATTCGCTCCAGTCAACAGTTGCTTCTGCGATCCTACGGCATCACCCGGGGGATTATTGGCAGTGTGTTTGGTTTGATTATTGCTTTGTTTATCTCGGGATACATGGTGTCTGATAGCCACACCCTGATCAATAGCCTGGTGCAGTTATTTCCCTATCCCTGGAATGAGCGCCTAGCTGGCCAGGTGGAACCGGTCAGTCGCCGCATGGGAGGTTATATTCGAGGACGATTGTTAGTCTCGGCGATTTTGGGGATTGTCATCACCACCGGATTGGGATTACTGGGTTTGCAGGATTTTGCCCTGGGATTGGGGGCGATCGCCGGTTTCACAAATTTGATTCCCTTTTTAGGGCCTTTTTTAGGGGCGATTCCTGCATTAATTGTAGCCCTGGCTAAGGGTGGATTTTTGGTGGTTTGGGTTCTGATTTTGTATGGTGTAGTTCAAAACGTAGAAACCTATGTTCTTGATCCACTGCTTGTGGGTACTTCTGTCGGGGTTCATCCCCTATTTCAACTACTTTCGGTGCTCGGGGGCATCCAGGTACTCGGAATCATTGGCGCTTTGATTATTCCTCCTTGGTTTGCGGGTCTAGCGGCTCTGGTTGAAAACCTTTACCTCCAGCCCAAACTCCTGAAGGAACAAAGACAAAAATCCCTATCGCATTTAGAGCCAACTATTCCACTGCCAGAACAGACCACTTCTTAGAAGCCTGGTTTTCCTGTGGCAGAATAGGACAAGAAGGGCTAGACCATTTCTCCGGATAGATTGATGGGCTTAAAGGTTATACAAATTTTTATACAACGTTCGACTAAAGGTAATTTTCATACAAAGCCAAATTGGAGCCTGGGCTGCAAACTGCTCACCTTGTAATAATTGACAATTTTGTTTGAATGGTAATTTGAACAGTCATCTAGCCCCTGACTTGACCCGTTATAGCTCCAGAACTCGATCCCCTAGCTCGCCGAGGGCAATTCTACGAAAATTCCCAGGAACCTTCCCAAGACAATTCACATCAGCCTTTTATCTATGTAGTTGCGTGAAATGATACACCCTTGGCTTCAACGCCAGCTTGACCAATTCAATCTCGGTGAACAAATATTACCGTCTGACCTTGAAAGCTGGCAGCAGTTTTTAAAGCAGTTGAGTGTCTATAACCCAGATTCAGAGCCAGACCCAGTTGACCAACCCGGCTCTGTCCTCGAAGCTCAGCAATCACTTTCCCTTTTGCAGGCCACCTTCAATGCTACAGATGCAGGGATTTTGGCCCTGGATAAAGCGGGAAAAATCTGTAACTTCAATCAACGGTTTGTAGACTTCTGGCAAATTCCAGAATCCCTGTTGACGGATGATCAAGCTCAATCGATTTTGACCTTCGTTTTCCGCCAGCTCAAGCAACCCCCCCCATTTTCTCAAGACCATCATGCGGCTATCCGCAGAGCCCCAAACCCCAACCCATGATGTGGTCGAATTTAAGGATGGGAGAACGTTTGAGGTTGCTTCTCATCCCTCAAAAGTCGGCTATAAGCTGGTCGGGCGAGTCTGGAGTTTTCGAGATATCACGGAGCGCAAGCGAGTTGAACAAGCCCTACAACGGCGGGTTGATTTTGAACAGTTGCTGACCGGTCTCTCGACCCACTTTATTAGGCTGAGCACAGATGAAATGGATCAAGGAATTCAGCAGGCCCTGGCAAAAATCAGTCAGTTTATTGGGGTCAGTCGAGGATACCTGTATCTCCTGACCAATTCTCAATTCTCTGGAGCCGCCTGTTGTGAATGGTTAGAGCCCTCGTCACTGTCGTCTAATGTTGCTAATACCGATCCGCAATCTGGGGCAGTCCTGACTTCGGAGTCAATGCCTACGACTCAGGCGCAATTGATCCAGACCATCAAACACCGGATTCAGGGGGCATCTCCTGTCCTGACCCCAATGACTATTCCCTGGATTGTGGAGCAGTTGAAGCCTCTGCGGAGCATTCATCTACTGGCCAGTGATCTTCCCGAGGTGGCTCGCGGGGAGTTGTCAGTGCTCAGTCAGTTTCATCCGTCTCGTCAGGGAAACCACCCTCCGGGTAATGATCTGCAAGATTTACAATTCTTGACGTTGATTCCCCTGGTTTGCCAGCGATCGCTGGTGGGATTTCTACGATTTGACGCGACCCATAGCACCTACAGTTGGCCCGTGGACAGTGGAGGGCTGCTTAAAATGGTGGCGGAGATGTTTTCCAATGCCCTAGAGCGCAGACGAGTTGAAACAGCTCTGCGCCAGGCGGAAGCCAAATACCGCAGTATCTTTGAAAATGCCGCTGAGGGGATTTGTCAAACCACCCTTCAAGGCCAATATCTCAGTGCAAACCTAGCCCTAGCGAATATCTTAGGGTACGAGTCCTCGGAGGAATTGATGCAATCTCTGACGGATATTGGTCAACAACTCTACCTGAACCCGGATCGACGACAGGAATTTATCCAGACTGTCCAGGTAGAAGGGTGTGTATTTCGGTTTGAATCTCAGGTTTATCGCCGGGATGGCAGTCTGATCTGGATTTCAGAAAATACCCGTGCCGCTCGGGATCAGGCCGGACGGCTACTGTATTTTGAAAGCACCGTTTCAGATATTACAGACAGTAAACAGACAGCAGAAACCTTGAAACAGGCAAAGGAAGCGGCGGTGGCGGCTAGCCGGGCAAAAAGCACCTTTTTAGCCAATATGAGCCACGAGCTCCGGACTCCTCTGAATGCCATCATCGGATACAGCGAAATTTTACTCGAGGAAGTCACCGATCTGGGTTATACCGATCTGGGGTCTGATTTAGAGCGCATTTGTACCGCCGGACGGGATCTATTAGCCCTGATCAACGACATTCTCGATATTTCCAAAATTGAAGCCGGTCGGATGGATTTGTATCTGGAAACCTTCAGTATTCCAGATTTGATTGAAATGGTGGTGGCGATGGCTCAACCCTTAATTGATCAAAATGGCAATCGGGTAGAGGTTCGCTTCCTGAATTCTGTATCCACCATGTGTGCTGACATGACAAAAGTGCGGCAAATTTTGCTGAACTTACTGAGTAATGCCGCCAAGTTCACCACCACGGGAGAAATCGAGGTTAGCGTTGAAGCCTGTAGCCTGTGCTTGGCTGAAATCCTGGGATCAAGAAATTCTCTGCATTTAGCTGAACCCCAACCCTGTATTCGGTTTCAGGTGAAGGATACGGGAATTGGCATGAGTCTGGATCAACAGGATATTTTATTTCAACCCTTTACCCAGGGGGATGCCTCCACAACCCGTCGCTATGGGGGAACCGGATTGGGATTGGCCATCAGCCAGCGTTTTTGTCAGATGATGGGGGGAATTATTCTGGTGGACAGTGAACTGGATCAGGGATCAACGTTTACAGTGATTCTACCTGAGACAATTACTAATGAACCAGTTACTGACGAACATTTAACCCATGGGTTTGATTACTTAAATGCTTTGGGGGAAATGGAGTTAGCCCTCAAACCTGATCCTTTTCCCAGGAATGAGGCCAAAACCCGGCCCATACCTGAAGCTAGAACTGACCTTGAAACTGTCTCTAGAATTGCCCCTAGAACTGTTTTGGTGATTGATGATGATCCCGCCTCTCGGGATTTGATAGTGCGATCGCTCAGACAGGCGGGGCTAGAAGCCATCGTTGCCACGAATGGAGAAGAGGGACTGCGCTATGCCCGGGATTACCAGCCAGATGTGATTACCCTCGATATCATGATGCCCAGTATGGATGGTTGGGCGGTATTGTCTGCCCTCAAGGCCGATCCCCACCTCAGTGATATTCCTGTGATTGTACTATCATTTGTGAGTGATAAGGCCCAGGGATTTTCTTTAGGTGCATCAGATTATCTGCTCAAGCCCTTTGACAATAAGCGATTAATTGGGCTACTGAATAAGTATCAGCCCCGTCAAAGCGGTCTACAGCCTGATGTTTCTCCCGGTGAGATTCTGATTGTTGAAGATCATCAAGACACGGTTCGGCTATTGCGGGAGATCCTGGAACAGGATGGCTGGCAAGTGGCTACGGCAGAAGATGGGCAAATTGCTCTAGACTACTTGAATCAGAATCAACCTCGATTGATTTTGCTAGACTTGATCTTACCTCGAATGAACGGCTTTGAATTCATTACTGAGTTGAGGCAGGTTTCAGATTGGGCGGATATTCCCGTCATTGTGATTACGGCTATCGATCTGACGGCGGC
This sequence comes from Oscillatoriales cyanobacterium RM2_1_1, assembly GCA_012033335.1. Classification (GTDB taxonomy): domain Bacteria; phylum Cyanobacteriota; class Cyanobacteriia; order Cyanobacteriales; family Microcoleaceae; genus JBHJGO01. Next base: position 13,237 of record JAAURB010000045.1, on the reverse strand, counting down.
AGAACGGGCTCAATTGCGAGAATCTGTTGAGCAGATTTTGCAAAAGGGTAGCTATAGTAGTCACGAATTACTGGATGAAATTCATCAGTTGATTCGTACAACCCTTGAACCCCTGACCTGGCTTGCTCCCTATTCCAACTCCGAATCCAAACTCTAATTCTGCCCCAAGCGATTATGACGAAGATTCTGCTGGTCGAAGACAACGAAATGAATCGAGATATGCTAAAGCGTCGTCTAGCCCGCAAGGGGTATGATGTCCTGATTGCAGTGGATGGGGCTGAAGGGGTAGAGATTACTCAGATTGAACAGCCAAATTTGATCTTGATGGACATGAGTTTACCAATCAAAGATGGCTGGCAAGCCACTCGAGAAATCAAAGCTCATCCTCAAACTCGGACTATTCCAGTGATTGCCCTGACTGCCCATGCCATGGCGGCGATCGCGAAAAGTGTCTGGCTGCAGGATGTGATGATTATGATACAAAGCCGATAGAATTTTCTCGACTGCTAGAGAAAATTGAAACCTTACTGCACCAGGCAACCCTGTCCTGATTTGAGTTCTGAGTTTCCTGGCTATCATTGCTCTGACCTGCTGTTTTTTTACGCCCGTCCGTTGGTGATCGGTGACCCTCTCATGGGATAGACCCATTCATGAATGTTGATTCAAGCTATGTATTAATTGTGGACGACAATGAGGTCAATCGCGATCTCCTGTCCCGTCGAGTCAGGCGGGAGGGGCATTCAGTAAAAACTGCGGTCAATGGCATAGAAGCTCTAGAGATCATGCAGATTCAAGAGCCGGATTTGGTGCTCTTAGACATTATGATGCCTCAGATGAATGGCTACCAGGTATTGGAGACGATGAAGCAAAATCATAAGTTGTGTCATATTCCAGTGGTCATGATCTCAGCAGTAGATGATGTTGATAGTGTGGTTCGATGTATTGAGTTGGGCGCAGAGGATTACCTGCCAAAGCCTTTTAATGCCGTGCTATTGAGAGCCCGGATCAATGCTTCCCTAGAAAAAATCGCTATTTAAAACAGCTCACCGCCGAACGCGAAAAGTCAGACCAGTTGTTATTAAATATTCTGCCCAAACCGATTGCTGAACGATTGAAAAGGGGGGAGCAGATGATTGCTGACAGCTTCGAAGATGTCACGGTTCTATTCGGAGATATTGCAAACTTTACTGAGCTGTCTGCAGGACTATCTCCACATAAATTAGTCAGTATTCTCAGTCAGATTTTCTCTAGATTTGATGAATTAGCAGATAAGTATGACCTGGAGAAGATCAAAACCCTGGGAGATGCCTATATGCTGGTAGGGGGATTACCCAACCCTTTACCTGACCATCCGGCAGCAGTGGCAAACATGGCTTTGGACATGCAAGCCGTTATCGGACAATTTAGCTTGAGGGGGCCAGAGCCCCTGACGATGCGGATTGGGATCAATACGGGCCCCGTTGAAGCCGGAGTAATTGGCACTCGTAAGATCACCTACGACCTCTGGGGAGATACGGTGAATACCGCTAATCGGATGGAGTCCCATGGCTTGCCGGGTAAGATTCAGGTAACTCAAGCCACCTACGAACGGCTTAAGGAAACCCATAGTTTTGAACAACGGGGATCAATTCCAGTCAAGGGCAAGGGGGAAATGACCACTTATTTTTTGACAGGTCGGAGGCTGGTGGCAAGTGCCTATGAATCAATGGATACAGTGATTCAGGAGAGCTGAAGATTATGGATTATAAAGAGTAAATAGCCGAGATGGCTGTTTCTTGGCAGACAAGATGCCTACTCCACAAGATTTATATTTTATTTGATAGAAATTCCTGGCTCGTTTACTTAACCCGTTAACTATCTCCGATCAATGTTTCAGGTTCATTAGAGTATTACCCTATGTCATCGGTTTACTTGCTAATCGCCCATGGTAGCCGCGATCCCAATTATCCAGTGGCTTTAGAACAGTTGGCCAGGGACTTAGAACGTCGCTTGGAACATCGCCTAGCCGAGAATATTGGGGCGAATATTGGGGCGAATAGTCATAACGTTACGGGGGATCAAGCTCCTATCACCGTCGGCACAGGAACTTTGGAATGTGCTCCGATTTCCCTGCATCAGCAAATCCAACATTTCTTCCATTCCCTGGAACCCCCTCGACCCACAGCCATTCGGCTTTTTCCCTTATTTTTATTTTCTGGAGTGCATGTTCAAGCGGACATTCCCCTAGAAATAGCAATGGCTCGGGAAGCCTTGGGTTCTGAGGTTCACCTAGAGGTTCTGCCCTATCTTGGAGCCCAAACGACCCAGATCACTCAAACCCTGCAAACTTATCTGGCGGCGATTCCTGTGGATACCTGGGTGATTGTGGGCCATGGCAGTCGCCGACCTAGAGGCAATCAACCGATGGAACGCTTAGCCCATCAACTTGCAGCGGTTCCAGCCTACTGGTCTGTGTCTCCTTCTCTAGATACTCAAGTGCAGCAGTTAATTCACGCTGGGATACAAACCATTGGGATTTTGCCCTACTTTATTTTTTCCGGGGGCATTACAGGCGCGATTCAGCAGGATATCACCCGACTTGGGCAACGGTTTCCTCAAGTGAAGTTGGCCCTGGCTCAACCCCTCGACCACAGCGGGTTACTCCTGAATTGGGTTGAGGCGGGCATCCATAATTCCCTTTCTAGAGCCAAATTCTAAGGCTGAACCTGCTCCATGAAGAATTCCTCCAAGGTTCTTCGCTCTAACTTGAGGGAAATCAGTTGAGCATTGATCGCTGCTAAGTGACCGACAAATTGGGAATAATCTCCCCGAATATGACCTTGCCAGAATCCAGACTCAAACTTAAAGTCGGTTAGATAGGGCTGGAGTTGCCCGACATCTCCTCCCTTCCCCTGAACGGCATAGGTTTCCGTCACCCCTAACAACTCATCCAGGGAACCCGAACAGATCAGTTTTCCCTGGTCTAACAGGGCCACGCGATCGCAAATTTTTTCTACATCCGAAAGCACATGGCTATTAAAAAATACGGTCTTTTTCTCCGCCTTGAGGGATAGAATAATCTCGCGAATCTGATAGTGACCAATCGGATCAAGTCCTGACATAGGTTCGTCGAGAAATACAATTTGTGGATCATTAATCAGGGTTTGGGCCATGCCGACCCGCTGCACCATCCCCTTGGAATACTGGCGAATTTGTTTTTTCAGGGCCACTTTTTTATCCAAGCCGACCCGATCAAAAAGCTGAGGAATCCGTTGCTTCCGGATACTGGCAGGAATCTGAAACAGTCCAGCGGAGAATTCCAGTAACTCCCAAGCCGTCAGGCGCTGATAGAAATACGGGTTTTCCGGCAAATACCCGACCGATTGCTTCACCCGGCGATCGCCCAGGGGTTGGCCCCGTAGCAGACCCGATCCAGAGGTGGGACGGACAATCCCTAGCAAAATCTTTAGCAGGGTTGTTTTGCCAGCCCCATTACGCCCCAACAATCCAAACGTCTCTCCCGGATAAACCTCCAGGGTACAACTCTTCAGGGGTTCGACTTTCCGGTTCATCCAAAAGCCGGTGCGATAAAACTTCCCTAAGTTTTGAGTTTGAATCATTGGCTGAGTTTCAGACATTTGCTTCCTGTTTTGCGTTTGATAGGGGTTGACTGGGAATACAATGCTTTTCAATCTCGGGCTCCAGCACCATGAGAAACTTAGCAATGAATCTTCAATCGTTCATACTCAATTTTGATACATCGATCCATGGCCACGGACAATCCAGCTTTTTGCGCCATTTCAGCCGCTGCCCAATCCACCACTCCCAGTTGTCCCCAAAGTGTCCTGGCTTGAACAGTGATCGCGGCGGCGGTAATCTCGGCTAAAAATTCTGAGCGGCGGAAAACATTGACAATATCAATCGGTTCCGGGACGGACTTCAGATCCCGATAGCAGGGTTGACCCTGAATCATTTGAATCATTGGATTAACGGGATATACTCGGTAGCCCACCTGACGGAGAAATTGAGCAATTTGATAGCTGGTGCGATCCGGTTGATCGGAATGACCAACTACAGCGACAACTTGGGCCTGACTCAAGATCTGACCCATCGCCTGATCATTGCGGTTGAGATCCTTGGGATTCATCTTTGCCCCCCTGGGGTTAGAATATTTTTTTGATTAGGGCTGGGTTAAGAGGGCTGGGAGACCCAGCCCCTACAGATTCAGAGACCCAGCCCTTACAGGTCAGGAGGGTTGGGTTTGATTTTGGGTGTGATTTTGCAGAAATGCTTCAACTTCCGTTGCGGTGGGTTGAGCGGAGATCGCCCCCGGTCGGATTGTGGTCAGGGCTCCTACGGCATTGGCATAGATCACCATCTGTTCAACCTTCTGAGGGTCTTTGAGGGCCTGAATTCCCTGCTGACACAATTGATGCACCAGCCCCGCCACAAACCCATCTCCGGCCCCTGTGGTATCCGCTGAATTGACCGGAAAGCCCTGAAGAATACCGCTATGGCCACTCAGGCAATAGGCACACCCGCGCTTCCCAAAGGTAACAATTGCCCCCTCTACTGTGGCCAGTTGATAGCACACATCAATCGGATTGATCGTCTCAAACAGCCACTCACTTTCTGCCTGGGATAGCTTCACAAAATCAACCTGCTTTAGGGTTTCCAGGATCAGCAGCTTGGGATCCCCTTCCCCATCCCAAAACATGGGCCGCCAGTTGACATCTAGAAAGATTTTCAGGTGATGTTTTTCTGCTAGCCTCAAACTTCGCAGGGCCGCTTCCCGGGAAGGGGAGCCCGATAAAACCAGGGTTCCCAGAACTAAAAATTCTGCCTCGGCAAATAGGGATTCAGGCAAGAGCTGACCCTGGAGATGGGCATCGGCAAACCCATGGGGCTGTTCCTGACCAAATCCAGCAAATTCTCGCTCTCCATCGGCGATCGCACCACATAGGCTTTTCGGGTGGGGGCGAGGGGATGTTGTTGGACTCCCTCGGTATTCACACCGATTTGCTGGAGGAGACTGAGCAGGTGTTCTCCCGCTTGATCTTGACCCACCGCCCCGATAAACCCGGCTGGGGTTCCAAGTTTGATCAGCCCACAGGCGACATTGGCAGGGGCACCACCGGGATAGGGAGTCCAGGATTGAACCGATTCAAGGGGCTGTCCAGGTTGGTCTGCCAGGTAATCCAGCAAGATCTCCCCCAGACAAAGTACACGTAGGGAATTGTGATCGATTTCAGACATAGTTACCTTGAACTAGTTAATAAAGTAGCTTGAGTAGAGGGATCAGGTAAAAATAGATAGGAATTAAAAATTTATTCTTAACTTTCGATTCAGAATATCGATTTCACCTTTTAAAATTAGAGTGAGTAATTATACAGAGCCAAAAAGTCACTATGACCCATGCCAAATCCCACACTCCTGTTACCTTATCAGACCGAGAATTACAAGTTGTAGAACTTGTTGCAGGCGGGCTTACCAATCAAGAAATTGCTGAACAATTAGAAATCAGTAAGCGGACGGTGGACAATCACATCAGTAATATCTTGACAAAAACAGCAACGGATAACCGCGTTGCCCTAGTGCGCTGGGCTTTGCAATGGGGGAAGGTCTGTCTAGATGATATCAACTGTTGTTCCCTGCCTAACCAGGTTGAGCATTTTAACGATCTGGAGGTTAATGAGATGGAGAATTCTCCCGTAGAATGATCTTAAGTTTGCTGGTTTAAGTCTGACAGTTTGGGTCTGAAAGTTTAAGTTTGCCTGTAACTTCTGATGGAAAATGTTTCGGAGTCCAAAGCCTACTATTTGATTCAGTCTGACCAGCTTCCATTGGGGGTCTATCGTGAGGTCGCAGCCCACCTCCGTCAAATTCCCGGGGTAGAAACTGGATTAATTTCCAGATCGTCCTGTCCGGAAAATGCATTTGACTACTTGCAAAGCCAGGTTGAAAGTCTCTGGATTCGCTACGCTGAAGCTCAAGCCCCAGCTATTCAACCTCAGATTGATCAGATTTTGGGCTACTATGGCGATCGCATGGTAGTTGGCAAATAAGTAAACCGGATTGAGTCCTCTGGCTTGAATTTAAGACCTGGAATTAGCCATTGTGTCACAGGCGGTTGTGTCCTGGATAGGTATGCTACTAGTTATACAAAGGTGAGGACTTGAAGTTTGGCAGCGGGAATTCATCGCCCATGGACTTTAAGCCTCAGACGCTGAACGAGAAACTTTATGGAACAAATTCAAGCCCTGCGGGGAACTCGCGATATCTTGCCAGAGGAAGTGACTTACTGGCAGCAGTTGGAGTCCGTGGCCCGTCAAATTCTGGCCCAAGCCAACTATCAGGAAATCCGCACCCCCATTTTTGAGCAAACCGCCCTATTTGAACGGGGGATTGGGGAAGCCACTGATGTGGTGGGAAAAGAAATGTACAGCTTTACGGATCGGGGAGATCGCGCCATTACCCTGCGTCCGGAAGGAACAGCCGGGGTCGTCCGGGCCGCCATTGAAAATAAGCTCCAGACGGCAGGGATGCAACGGCTCTGGTACACGGGCCCGATGTTTCGGTATGAACGTCCCCAGGCAGGGCGGCAGCGGCAATTTCATCAACTGGGGGTTGAGGTGTTGGGCAGTGGTTCCCCCCGGGCAGATGTGGAAGTGATTGCCCTGGCTACTCAAATTCTGCAACGTTTGGACTTGAAAACCCTGAGGCTGGAACTCAACTCCGTGGGCACGAAGACCGACCGACAGTACTATCGTCAGGCCCTAGTGGACTATCTCACTCCCCATCAGGCTGAACTGGATGCCGATTCTCAAGACCGCTTGACCCGGAATCCTTTACGGATTTTAGACAGCAAGGACAAACGCACCCAGGAAATTGCTGCCGCCGCTCCCAGTATTCTGGATTATCTGGGAGATGACTCCCGGGCCCATTTCGAAGCGGTGCAGGGGTTACTGACGGATCTGGGGATTGCCTATCAGCTCAATCCGCGACTGGTTAGGGGGCTCGATTACTATACCCACACGGCCTTTGAGATGATTTCTGAAGATTTGGGAGCCCAGGCAACGGTTTGTGGGGGAGGTCGCTATGACAAACTGGCGGAGGAACTGGGAGGCCCAGAGACTCCCGCGATTGGTTGGGCCATGGGACTGGAGCGTCTGATTTTGCTGTTGCAAAAATCCCAGCCAGCCCCCGTAGCGGAACTGGATTTTTATGTGGTGTCTCGGGGCGATCGGGCTGAAGCTCAAGCCTTGGTGTTGGCTCAGAAATTGCGCTATCAGGGATTCAGGGTAGAACTGGATCTGAGTGGCAGTGCCTTTGGCAAACAGTTCAAGCGGGCGGATCGCAGTGGGGCCGTGGCCTGTTTAATCCTGGGAGATGGGGAAGCAGAGCGTCAAACCGTGAACCTGAAGTGGCTAAACACGGGGGAACAAGAAGAATTGACTCAATCCAACCTGATCGAGAACTCTGAGCCAATACGGCAGCGAATTCTATCCGCTGCCAATTCCTCTCCCCGTAATCTGTAACCTATCTTCAAACTCTAGCTTGTGTCCCTCAGAATCGCTAAGATACTTAATGTTAGTCTTAATTATCTTGAAAAATCCTTCTTAAAGATGACTGTAGTAAGCCAGGTTATTCTCAAATCCGATGACGAACTGCGCTATCCCAGCATTGGTGAATTGCAAAGCATCAATGACTTCCTGAAAACAGGTGAACAGCGAGTTCGGATTGCGACTATCCTCTCTGAAAACGAGAAAAAGATTGTTGACCGTTCTAGTGGCCAACTCTGGAAAAAGCGTCCCGATTTTATTGCTCCTGGAGGCAATGCCGCCGGGCAGAGGGAACGGGCACTTTGCCTGAGGGATTATGGCTGGTATCTGCGCCTGATTACCTACGGTATTTTGTCTGGGGACAAGGATCCCATTGAAAGTATCGGGTTGATTGGGGTCAAGGATATGTACAACTCCCTGGGAGTTCCCATGGCAGGAATGGTAGAAGCCATTCGTTGCCTCAAGGAAGCTGCTCTAGCCCTGCTGGACGAAGAGGATGCCAAGGAAACTGCTCCCTATTTTGATTTCCTGATTCAAGGAATGTCCTAGACCTAGGGCATAGCTCCATTGCATAGATTAAACTAAAACTCAAGCTCAGGGGATTGGGGGTTTGCCATTGGTTATTGATTGCTGGTTATCTGTCGTGGGTGATGACTCAGACCGTTAACTGTGACAGGAAATCGGTAGTGATTTCTCAATCCCTGTGCTTTTCCCCTGAACCTTCAGGCTAAATCTTCAGACCCAACTTTCAGACCAGACGTTGCAGCTAAGCCTTCTGGATTAACCTCAGACTACCGCATTTGCCCAACTCAGGGACATCGAGTCCCGTCGTTGAACGCGGGGTGTCCATGTATCCCGACGCTGACCTTTCAGTTACAGCGCGGGACTTATAGCTCTCAGAACCCCTCAAAAGTTAAAGATCATAGAGTAAATCAAGTGGAACAGTCGAGACGGCTATTTCCCCAACAGGTAAGATGGCTCTACTGTTTCATCAACTGGCAAGATGCCTGCTCCACTGAATTTTTACCTGATTTGATAGACGTTTCTAACCAACACTGCCGAAATGTACCTGCCTCCCGATTGTCAAGCCATTCAAATGGCCCTGCCACAACGCCGTCAACGGTTATCAGAGCTAATAGACATTCCTGTGGTGCTCTGGTCAGGTCGTTATAGCCCGCGCAACTTTCCTGCAAATACTTACCCATTCCGAGCCAGTAGCCATTTTCTCTACTTTGCCGGGTTGCCCCTAGAAAATGCGGCCATTCGTTTAGAGGGGGAGCGACTAGAGCTTTTTCTGGATGAAGCTCCTGCGGGGAATGCCCTCTGGCATGGAGAAATGCCCCAACCCTCAGACATTGCCGAGTGGATAGGAGCTGATGGGGTTTTCCCCCACACAGAACTTGAGGCTCGAGCCCAGGGAGCCGCTACCGTGCGGGTTCAGCATCCTGAAACCCAAGCCCAACAGGTCAGAATTCTCCAGCGTTCCGTTCCTGCTCCCCCTCAATCGACCGGAATTGATCGGGCCTTAGTTGAAGCCATTGTTACCCTGCGGCTAACCCACGATCAAGGGGGATTGGCAGAACTGAGAAAAGCTGGAGCCGTGACCGTTGCCGCCCACAAAGCCGGAATGGCTGCCACTCAAATAGCCTCTTTGGAGGCAGGGGTTCGCGGGACGATGGAAGGGGTAATTCTAAGTCATAACATGACCTGTTCCTACAACAGTATTGTCACGGTTCACGGGGAAGTGCTTCACAATGAACAGTATTGCCATCCCCTCCAACCTGGAAATTTACTTCTGGCGGATGTCGGCGCTGAAACTCCCCTGGGCTGGGCCGCCGATGTGACTCGAACCTGGCCGGTTTCAGGTCAATTTTCCCCAACTCAACGGGAGATTTATCAAATCGTCTTGGCGGCCCATGATGCCTGCATTGAGCAGATCAAATCCGGGGTTGAATATCAGGAGATTCATCTGCTAGGGGCTAGAGTCATTGCCGCCGGTCTGGTGGATCTAGGGATTCTTCGAGGAGCGGTAGAGGATTTAGTCGAACAGGATGCCCATGCTCTATTTTTTCCCCATGGGATTGGCCATGTTTTGGGGTTAGATGTCCATGATATGGAGGATTTGGGCGATCTGGCGGGATATGCAGCGGGCCGCCGGAGGAGTCAACGGTTTGGCTTGAAGTTTCTCCGGCTCAATCGTCCTCTAAAGGCTGGAATGCTGGTGACGATTGAGCCAGGGTTCTATCAGGTTCCCGGGATTCTGAATGATTCTAAAAATCGAGATCGGTATCATAATTTGGTTAACTGGGAACGGTTAGACCAGTTCTCTGACGTTCGGGGCATCCGAATTGAGGATGATGTTTGGGTGACAGAAACTGGGACGGAAGTATTAACCAGGGATTTGCCGACTCAATTGGAAGAAATTGAGACCCTGATAAATCATCGGTAGGAGGCTGGATGACTCAGCCCCTACAATCGGTCTGGATGACCTATGGGGGCTGGATGACCCAGCCCCTACGGATCGGTGAGATTGGGAAATTGTGACTAAGATGATAAGCTCTGGGACTGCATCTCAGTTGACTTTGGCGGTTTCCAGGTCACCCCTAACCGCTTGAGATAGTCCCAACCTCTTTGGGGCCAGACATGATCCCGCCCGGTTTTTCGGGCGATCCATTCGGCGACCTTGGGGCCTGACCAACTGCCCCCATCTGGGGCAGGGCCGTTTAAGGCTTGCCGCAGCTCTTGTTGTTGGGCAGAGGTTAAAAGGGATCGAGCAATCGGAGGCTGGCGATCGCGGCTGCGGTTTTTCACCGAGTCGGGGCCCTCGCGATTGTAGCGTCGGACAATTTCCTTAGAATAGTCGTAGTTTAGTCCTACAACCTCAGCAGCTTGCTTGATTGTCCAACCGCCATCGACTAGATGGATTAGATGCCAGCGACGAGATTCAGTTGTATCTCTGGCCTGACGGTAGTGGGTCTTCAAATCTTCACTGCTAAGATGAGGTTCAAGATGAGCTTTAGGAGGCATATCTAACCTTAATAAATCCGGCACGTTACTTAATTGATCTATCCATTGACTCTGAAGAAATCCGGAGAAAATCAGAACATCGTCTCAAGCCTGCAAGCATTAGTGCCAGAATTGACCTTAAAAATTAATTGCAAACGCTTGAGAAATTACTGAACCCAACCCCAAATCCTCCATCCCTGAGCTGAAAATCCAATCCAGCACCCGATGAAAACCCAGACTAAAACCAGATAAAAATTCAGACACCAAACAATGACTCAAACCTTTCAAGATTTGTCGGCCCAGACCTATACAGAATTAACGGCTTTTCCGGAAGCAAGCTGGGCTGTACTAGCTGAACCTGTACCCCAGGGATCAATCCATCGGCTACACCTGAAGCCGGGAACCTGGATTCCTGTCCATACCCATCCGGCTGATGAATATGTGTTTGTGATTTCAGGTCGGATCAAAACCGGCGATCGCATCTGTGAAGCCGGATGTTTCTGGTTCACCCCTGAGGGCACATCTCAAGGCCCCCATGAAGCCCTAACAGCAGTAGAACTGATCACAATTCGCCTGGGGACAATGGGAGAATTTGAACACCCTGAATCATGACCCAAATCATCAACAACCCCCTTTAAAGCTTGACTTAGAGCTTCGCTTAGGGTTTTCACTCCACGTTCACTCCATAACATCTGCCATTCTGGGGAAGCCATTTGATACACTTTGAAGATGGTTTGAGAATGAAACTACACTGAGGGCAAGGAATGGCATCCATCCGCGAGTTACATCAACAGTTGGTCAAGAAGGAACGTTCAGCTCTGGAAATTGCCCAGGAAGCCCTGGATTGCATCAAAACCCTGGAGCCAAAGGTCAATAGCTTTCTGTGTGTGACTACGGAACAGGCCCTAGAGCAGGCCCGTCAGGTTGATGCTCGGATCGCATCAGGAGAGGAAATCGGCTGGCTTGCCGGAATTCCCCTGGGAGTTAAAGACAACATGTGTACTGTTGGAGTTCCCACGACCTGTGGGTCGCGTATCCTCGAGGGCTTCACCCCTCCCTATGAATCTACAGTAACAGAAAAATTAAAAGCAACTGGGGCTGTGGTCATGGGGAAAACCAATCTGGATGAGTTTGCCATGGGCAGTTCTACAGAAAATTCAGCCTATGGCCGCAGCCATAATCCTTGGGATCTGGAGCGAGTGCCAGGAGGCTCGTCGGGGGGATCAGCGGCGGCTGTGGCGGCTGGAGAATGCGTTGTGGCGCTGGGATCAGATACAGGGGGCTCCATCCGTCAGCCAGCGGCCCTGTGTGGGGTGGTGGGGATGAAGCCCACCTATGGGTTGGTTTCTCGTTACGGCCTGGTGGCCTATGCCTCTTCATTAGATCAAATTGGCCCCTTTGCTCGCACGGTGGAAGACGCAGCCATTTTGTTGGAGGCGATCGCGGGCTATGATCCCAGAGATTCCACCAGTCTCAAGGTGGAAATTCCCAGCTACATTTCCCATCTGACCCCGGAGTTGAAATCTCAAACGCTGCGGATTGGGGTGATTCAAGAAACCTTTGGGGAAGGACTTAATGCTGAAGTTGAGCAGGCGGTGATCAAGGCTGTTGATACCTTTCGAGAGTTGGGGGCTGAGGTGCAAACCGTCTCCTGTCCGCGATTTCGCTATGGGTTGCCGACCTATTACATTATTGCCCCTTCGGAAGCCTCGGCCAATCTGGCCCGTTACGATGGGGTGAAGTACGGCTTCCGCAGTCCTGATGCGGAGAACTTGATAGAGATGTATTGTAAAACTCGGGCAGCAGGATTTGGGGCTGAAGTGAAGCGGCGAATTATGGTGGGAACTTATACCCTATCGGCGGGATACTATGATGCTTATTATCTCAAGGCCCAAAAGGTTAGAACCTTGATCAAGCAGGACTTTGAAGCGGTCTTTAACCAGGTGGACGTGCTGGTGTGCCCGACCTCTCCAACCACCGCCTTCAAAGCTGGGGAAAAGACGGAAGATCCTTTAAGCATGTATCTGTCTGATTTGATGACCATTCCGGTAAATCTGGCGGGTTTACCGGGCATTAGTATTCCCTGCGGGTTTGATAACCAGGGATTGCCAATTGGCTTGCAGTTGATTGGTAATGTTCTGGGAGAGGCTAAATTGTTGCAGGTGGCCTATGCCTATGAACAGGCAACAGAATGGCACAAGGCTCAACCTCAAGTTTAAGGAGTGAACCGCTCCCCAACAAGAATAGAAGCATGAGAACGGAAAAAATGGAGTTCCGCACCTGGTTATACAGGATTGAGGAGGGTATTTCCTCCTCAATTCGTAATTGTAGCCCAAGAGCATGGGATGAAAATCATATTAGTGATTCATGGCTGCAAAATCTAACTCACAATCTTCAAAATGTTACTATTACCGATATTTCCAGCCATTTCTCTATAGAGTGGGATGCATACAAGGCTGTGGGTGCTCTAGAAAAGGATCACGGTGACATTGCATTTCTTGTAAAGCTTACCTTCCCTCATCAAACAACATCAATTCCCAAACCATTAACCAAACCATTAATTGGTGTTGCATTTCTTGAAGCAAAACGCAGTTAAGTAGCTAGGCACAATTAATTAGAAGATGCATGTAGGGGGTTGAAGGGGCAGTGCCCCCTTGCCTGCACAGCCCCTCCCTCTCTATTATAATTAA
>JAAURB010000148.1 GCA_012033335.1 Oscillatoriales cyanobacterium RM2_1_1 | reverse complement strand
GGGGTTGAAGGGGGCAGTGCCCTTCCTGGGGCAAAGCCCCAGACCCCCTTCTGTTTGATAATTAATTACAACCATCTACTTATAGATCTCGATGGGTAAAAGATTTAGCTGCATTTCCAGAGTAAGGGGCCGCCAGATGTCCCTGGCCAGTCATCTGATATTTGTAAGTAATCAATCCTTCTAAACCCACCGGGCCTCGGGGAGGCAACTTGGCGGTACTGATGCCAACTTCTGCCCCGAATCCATAGCGAAAACCATCCGCAAATCGAGTCGAACAGTTGTGATAAACCCCCGCCGCATCGACAAAATTCAAGAAGGTTTCAGCGGCTATGGAATCCTCAGTGATAATCGCTTCTGTATGTTTGGAGCCATAGGTATTAATGTGAGCAATTGCCATGTCCAGACTATCTACCAGCTTGATGGATAGGATCAAATCGCTGTATTCCGCAGACCAATCGGCCTCAGTGGCGGGATTCATCGGGATAATTTTCTGTACCCCGCCATCCCCCCGCAACTCCACCTGACGCTCCTGGAGTGCCGCCACAATTTCAGGGAGAACCTCAGGGGCGATCGCCCGGTGAATCAATAAGGTTTCAATGGCATTGCAGGCCGCTGGATAGTCCGTTTTAGCATCCACCGTAATCTCGACTGCCTTTGGCAGATCCGCCGACTCGTCAATGTACAAATGACATAACCCATCCGCATGACCCAACACCGGAATCCGGGTATGATCCTGGACAAACCGAACAAACTCATTTGATCCTCGAGGAATCACTAGGTCAACATATTGATCCAGTTGCAGCAGTTCTAGAATTTCTTCCCGGGTGGTGAGGAGCTGAACTGATTCAGGATTGACGGTGGTGGCTGATAATCCCCGGCGAATGGCTCTGACAATTTCCTGGCAGGAATGGATGGCCTCTTTTCCTCCCTTGAGAATCACCCCATTGCCAGATTTGACTGCCAATCCAGCAATCTGAATCACGGCATCGGGACGGGCTTCAAACACCACTCCGAGAACCCCTAGAGGACAGGTCAGCCGTTTGAGTACTAACCCCTGATCCAACTCCCGATGAATGTGTACCTGGCCCACTGGATCAGGCAGTTGACCCACATCTCGCAATCCGGCGATCGCGCCCTTAAGCTTGGTTTCATCTAGTTTTAGCCGATTGTACAGAGGTAGGGAAATCCCATCAGCCTGGGCTTGTTGGCAATCTATGCCATTGGCAGCCAAGATATCTGTTGCCGCTGCCGTTAAAGCCTGAGCCATTGCTTCAATCGCTTGATTCTTGGCTGCGGTCGATAGGACGGCCAGTTTGGCGGCGGCCTGACGAGTTCTTTGAGCCATTTCCACCAGAGAGACAGCAGTCATCGCAATTTTTCTTCCTATGGTTTTTGTTGATCTTGATTTTTATCTTAGTGTTCATCTTGATTGGTTGGACTATTCAAGTCCTGAGAATTGGCTGCCGCATCGCTCCTGAAAATTTAGCTCCCAAAAACCGCTATAGTATTTCGATAGCTGTTGAGACCGGAGAAAATCATGGCAAAAATACGGGTAGGATTGTTGTTTGGCGGGCGTTCTGGGGAGCATGACGTTTCCATTTGTTCAGCTCAGGCAATTGCCTCGGCCTTAGCAGCAGCCTCCAATTCCAGCCAGTATGAAGTTCTCCCGATTTACATTCAGAAAGATGGCTTTTGGCAAAGCGGTGATCTAGCCCAACAGGTACTGACCTCCGGGGAACCGCTCCATCTCTCAGCAGACTGGAGTCCACCGATTAATTTGCTCTCCCATCTCTCAACGGCCCATCTGCCCGAGATTGATGTCTGGTTCCCGATTCTCCATGGCCCCAATGGCGAAGATGGTACAATTCAGGGATTATTGACTTTAATCCAGGTTCCTTTTGTAGGTACAGGGGTGTTAGGTTCGGCAGTAGGCATGGACAAAATTGCCATGAAAACCGCTTTTGCCCAGGCGGGACTGCCCCAGGTAAATTATCGGGCCGTAACCCGGGCTCAAATCTGGTCAAATCCCTGCGTCTTCCCCAAACTCTGCGATCAACTGGAAACGGAACTGGGTTATCCCTGCTTTGTCAAACCGGCCAATTTAGGATCCTCTGTGGGGATTGCCAAGGTGCGATCGCGCCCGGAACTTGAAGCCGCCTTAGATAATGCCGCCAGCTATGATCGGCGGGTGATTGTGGAGGCGGGAATCAAGGTCAGGGAGTTGGAATGTGCGGTTCTCGGCAATGACTCCCCTAAAGCCTCCGTGGTGGGAGAAATCACCTATACCAGTGATTTTTATGATTATGAAACCAAATACACCGCCGGACGAGCGGGGCTGACTATTCCAGCAGAGATTGGGCCAGCCTTGATGGAAAACATTCAAGCCATGGCCATTCAAGCTTTTTTAGCCATTGATGGGGCGGGATTGGCTCGGGTTGATTTTTTTATGTCGAACAGACTGGTGAAGTTCTGATCAATGAAATCAATACGTTACCAGGTTTTACCGCCACCAGTATGTATCCCCAACTCTGGGCGGCTAGTGGAATTCCTTTTCCACAGCTCGTTGATCAACTGGTGCAGTTGGCCCTGGAGCGGGGTCAAGCTGAAGGGTCTAACAGGAGCCCTGATTGATTCCAGATTACTGATTCCAGATTGCCATTGGGCTAGGCGGGCATCTGCCCGCCCCACCAAATTCTTATCTGTTTTGATAGAGTTTTTTCGTAAAGCAGTTAGAAAACCTTATAAACTGTTTGCTTTAAAGGATTGACCCTTCTATGAATCAACATCCCCCCTCTCAACCCCTCAACCCCTGGAACCATAAGCCCTGGTGGTGTCAACCCTGGTCAATTTTGTCAACCGGGATTGGCTTGATTGCTAGCAGCTACTTCATCTTTCACCGGATTTGGCTCAGTGGTCTGGTGGCTCTTCCAGTGCTAAGTTGGATGGGTTTTTTTCTCCTAGTTTGGCCCGGAATGATGCGGGAGTTGCTAGCAGAAACCCTAGAAACAAACCCGAAACCCCAATCCCCGGAAACCTGAGAATCTCTAGGCTTTTTCCAGGGGAGCCATGGTGAGTCCTTCTCGGCTGAGCTGGGTGTGGTAAAATTCTGCTTGCTCCTGGGGGCCAATCCAAACCGTTGCTTGACCTTCGTGGTGAACTTGATTGGTTAGTTTCCAGGCGCGATCTCTGCTCATGCCTGGAATATACTTCATCAAGCAGTTGGCAACATGCTGAAACGTATTGAAGTCATCGTTGAGGACAATGACTTTGTAGTTTGGATAGGGTTGTTGGGTAACTTGGCTAGAACGACTCGGTGCAATCGTTGGTGAAGCAGTCATGATTTTTAGTTACCTGGAAATGTTCAGCAAATTATAAAGTTCAATTACAAAGTTCAATTACAAAGTTTGAACAAGAAATTTGAACGGGAAGCCTGAAGGAGAAGTGCAAACTCCACTTGTGAGCCTCACCAATGAACTAATTCTATTTTAACAGTCAGTTACCTGACTCAGGGTGTCTGAATGATTTAGCTTTTGCATCTCCAAATATTTGATCCCTAAATCCAACTTGACCGTAAGCATGGGAGTTTTGCCCCGCTGACTTACCCTATAATCGTCATGAAAACCTCTATCTCTCCTATTCTATGGCAATTCATAAAACCTTCGGTAGCTTTGAGGAAATGCTTAACGGTTCTGATGTGCCGATCCTAGTTGATTTTTATGCGACCTGGTGTGGGCCCTGTCAGATGATGGCTCCTATTTTGGAAGAAGTCAATCAAGCCATGGGGTCACGAATCAAAATTGTCAAAATTGACACGGATAAGTATCCTACCATTGCCTCTCAATATCGGATTGCGGCCTTGCCTACCCTGGTTTTATTCAAGCAAGGTCAACCGATTGAACGGATTGAAGGAGTCGTGCGATCACCTGATTTGATTCAGCGCCTATCGAGCTTGATCTCCTGACCATGAATACCCCCAGTCATGCTATTTTAAACCTGACATTTTTAGGGCATACCGCTTATCCTCGATCAAATTTATTGATTGTGATTGGGGCTATTGTTCCAGACTTGCCAATCTTTTTGTTTTATGCCTGGGCGAAGTTGATCGTGCAACTGCCCGAGAATATAATCTGGACAGAGGCTTACTATAGTCCCTGGGTTCAGGATATCGTTGCCGTTTGCCATTCCATTCCCCTGGCACTGCTGGGGTGGCTGATCGGATTTTGCTTCAAGTGGAGCGGATTACAGCTCTTTTGTTTGAGTTTGGTCTTTCACTCTCTGCTAGATTTGCCGGTGCATCATGATGACGCTCACCGTCACTTTTTTCCCCTGAGTAACTATCGCTTGATCAGTCCAATTTCTTATTGGGATCCCCGTCATTATGGAGGAATTGTGGCTTTTTTAGAGATGGTATTTGTGCTATTGGCGACAGTCAGAAATTTTGAGACAGTTCAGTCCCCAATCGGCAGGGGAGCCATGATCGGGGTTAATTTATTTTATGGACTGGGTTACTATTTGCTCTATTCTTCAAATAACTCCACACATTTTTGAAACCATCGCTGAACGCCCTCATTGACCTGGGCTCGATCCAGGGAGTAAGGAAATTCATTGAGATTCAGGGCTTCTTTGGCAACATCCATTTCCCAACCGGATTCATTTGTAGTATCAGGTTCCCCCATAATCGGGTAAGCATAGGTCAGGTTTTGAATCCGCTCCGATGCTGCAGTGCCAGCGTCCGCGACTTCGTAATTCCCCTGAAAACAAGCACCTACATCAGAATTTTGTAGATAAATCAGGCCCTGAACTTGGCCGGTTTTGTCCCGTTGAAACAAAATATACTCAGCACCAACCTGAGCCGACTCGGTTACACTGCCTCGAAAGCTGACTTCTGTACTGCTGCGAATCGTTTCAGGTTTTGTCGGGATCCCCTGGGAGGGTCGGGCGATCGCCGTCCCTAGACCCACCAGAGCCAAGGCACCTGTGATTAAAACTTTTGATAGCCAGTAATGCTTGTCCATATTAGTGCCCTCCACAATTTACGCCCAGGTCAGGTTCATCGGTGCTTGAATTCTTCAACGTTGAATTCCTCAAAGCCAACTCACTCAAAATCCACTTTCTTGAAGTTAAATTTTTCCAAGTCAAAGCTGTGATGAAATACTCGAAACCTGGCTGAAGTCTTTTTAGAGGTATTCCATTCAGCCAGGTTGAGCGGGAGAATAACAACCGTGATAGTTCTAACCACAACAGCTAGTTTTATAATTCCCGATAAATCCGATTAATTCATCACTCATCTGATAGAACTTGACCGTAGATATCCTGGCTGTGTCAGTTTGGGAAAATCCCACAAATTCACCCCATTTCACAAATCATTCGCGACCAGGCTACGTCACCATCTGACTTGAATCATCAGTATGGAACGGACAGCTTTCCCGTCCAAGCTGAAAACCCGAACTCTCAGGTAGCCCCATTGCTCAGGTTGGAAACCTGCCCTGGGTTTATAATTCAATCCAGATTCTACCGTTGGCTAATGCTCCAAGGTTACTTTCAAAGGTTAATTTCAAAGGTTACTTCCAAAGATTACTTTCTCAGGGGAGTAGTGGGAAAAATCAACAAAAGCCGAAAGTAAAACTTGACAATCTAGGTTAAGGTATGGTTAAGTGTTAATCCTGAGGTTAATAAAATCCTGATTAAAATCCCTCCATACGCTTTCAAAGGCTATTGGGTTTTGAGCTTCCCAGGAAATGTTTTATCCTGAATGGCGGTCTTTTCGTTTGTTAGGGGTTTGAATTCGGATCAATGCAGGTCAGTGCAAGGTATTGTGAGCGGGTGCAGAACCAGGGTTAATTGGTTGAGTGATCAGGAAGTTTGGGAGCAGAGGGTAGCAACAGATCCAGTAATCAACTGTCTTAAAGTCTGATATGGCTCTAACTTTGAATTAATCTATCAATTGGCTTATCAATCAGTATCAGATATTTTTCATCAGGATGCTTAATCTAGAAGATAACCAGACTTTTTTCAGGCATAGTTTTGGGCATTAATTCTGAGGATCAAGCTTGTGTAGGTAACGTCAAATCATCTATGAACCGTTATTTAACGAGCTTCAGTGGGAATAATCCGGCCTGGATTTATCCCTGGCTATTACTCAGATTTGCAATTCAAATCAGATCATGATTGCTTCGTCTTTGAAACAGGAATATTCTGTCTATTAAGTTGGCGAGTCTTCAAATCTTAAAGATTTGTAAAAGTTTTAAAGTCAAATTGATAGAATAGAAAGCATGGGTAAATTACTCAGATCAAGGAATAGAAAATGACAACAAAAACACTACATAAAACCAAAACCCTGGGGGACTGGGCGATTTTGGGAATTCACAATCACCTCAAGAAAATTCTCAAACATGAGCCTGAAGTTCTAAAAGATGAAAACCCGGAAGAGCTGCATCAAATGCGGGTTGGGATGCGGCGGTTGCGTTCTGCAATTAAAGGATTTTCCCCTGTGCTCAACTTGCCTAAATCGATTCAGGATCGGCAAATTGGTAAGGTCGGTCGTTGTCTTGGAGAGCTACGAGATCTAGATGTTTTGCTCGAGGCATTGCGCGATCGCTACTTTTCTCAACTGTCAACGGAAGAACAGGAAATCCTGGATCGAGCCTTGTTGCGCCTGAGTAAGCGCCGCCAAAAAGCGGTTCGGCGAGTCCAGAAGACCCTGGTTAGCAACCGCTATCAACATCTGATTCAAGACCTGGAAAAATGGCTCAAAACTCCTAGCTACAATCGACTGGAGCGACTTCCCATCGAAGAGGTTTTGCCCGATCTGCTGCTGCCCCAGATCAGTCAGTTATTTTTGCACCCTGGTTGGCAGGTAGGAACTCAAGATTTTAGTCAAGATTTCAATCCGGACTTCAACCCTGATGCCATCCCGTTAAACGCCCCTGCGATCGCTCAAGCAACAGTTTGTCCGGAGGTGATTCAACCAGAAGAGGTTCAGCCGATTCTGATTGATGCCATTCCGGTTGAATTCAGACCTGAGGTCAACGGGTCAGATTCTTGTCAGATGGCTAGGGTGTCGCCAGAATCAGTCGAAGCACTGCTCCAGGTTGAGGGAGAGAGCTTGCACGATCTGCGGAAAGAGGTGAAGCGAATGCGCTATCAAATGAGCTTGTTTACGGATTTTTATGGGGCGGAGTATGGAGCCTTTTTAGAAGAGATCAAAGCAATCCAGGAGTGTCTCGGAGAAATTCAAGACAGTGAAGTATTAGAGCAGGTGATGGAGGAGACCTTGAAATCAGATCTGGCTGCCATCCTACCAGGCTTTGCCAACCTCTTGGCTGAAGCTCGCTGCGAGTCCTGGCAGAGATGGAGATCGCTCCAATCCCAATATCTCAAACTGGAGACCCGCCAGGCTTTTCGCAGGACTGTGCTGTCTCCAGTAGTTAGATAAATAATATGGTTGAATAAATAATAAGTAGATGGTTGTAATTAATTATCAAATAGAAGGGGGTCTGGGGCTTTGCCCCAGGAA